>SKZL01000060.1 GCA_007127395.1 Balneolaceae bacterium | reverse complement strand
GACTTATGATGAGTCGGAACGCATTCCTGATTTCGTTACAGAAATTCAAGAAGAGTGCAATCTTGGTGATAAATTTACAGACAACCTGATGCTTGTTTTAAGTGAAGCGGTCACCAATGCAATTGTTCACGGAAACAAACTGAATCCGGAAAAAACTGCAACTGTCTCCATTTCTGTCACACCTATTTCAGTGACAGCCATAGTGCAGGATGAGGGTGATGGCTTCAAACCGTCAGCACAAAAAAACCCTTTGGATAGTGAGAACCTTTTAAAAGCCGGTGGGCGCGGAGTATTTCTGATTCAAGAGTTATCCGACAGTTATGAGTATAATGATTCTGGAACAAAACTGATTTTTACCATGACTCGATCAAATGATTGATCTGCCTCATCAAATCAGATCACATAAAAAGTTTCCCCAATTCACCACTCAGCTGTAATAACTCCGTTTCGGCTACTTTTGCCTCATATTTTGCATTGATCAATCGATTTTCAGCTTGTATAAAAGTTCGCTGAGCCTCTCTGAATTCAAGTGAGCTGATGCTTCCAAGCCTGAACCTCTCCAATGCGATATCGAGGGTCTCTTCTGCATTTACCAGGTTCTCCTCTTCCAAATCTACAAGCTCAATCGCATTTGTATATGCCCTGAAAATAGAGTAAAAGTCAGATTCAAGCCTCAACTTGTTCTGTTCATAGGAAATTTCCGCACTCTTGTGATTGATTCGTGCGTTTTCAACCCTGCGGTTCATATTGAAGCCGTCAAATATATTCACTCTTGCAGTGAGCCCTATTGAAAATCCGGTGGTTTCATTGAACCGGATAAATCCACCATCATTTTCACTTCGGCTATATCGGTATCCGGTATTTAATGAAATCTCAGGAAATCGTTCACTCCTGATCTCATTCAACTCAATCCTCCGCAGATCTTTGTTCATCCTGGCTATGGATAGCTCTCTGTTCTCCATGATCAGCTTATGATATAGCTCCTCAGATAGCAGTTCTCTGTTAATGAATATTTCTGATTCAACATCATATTCAGTCTCCGGTGAGCGGCTCAAAAGTTCATTTAGTACGATTTTTGCTTCTGTAAGCTGATTGCTCTCACGCAAAAACGCAGCACGATCTGCATTTAAATCTGACCTTGCCTGAAGCAGATCGTATTCGGAACCTGAACCTAAATCTACTTTTGTCTCCTCGATCTCAATTCGCTCCTGTGATACCTCGATATTATTTTGAAGAGTTTTGAGTTGTTCATTGATCCGGATGATATTGTTATAGGAGAGTGTTATTCGGGCAACCAGAAACTCCATCTCAAGCTGAAGCTCTTCATCACTTACGTCACGAAGCACACCAAGACGATCGTATGTACGAAACATTCTGAAGCCATCAAAAAGTGTCCAGTTTAAATCCAATCCGGCTGATTTGGCACTATTTCTGGCTCCCTCTGTACTTCTTTCTTCTCCTCCTGCAACAAAATCACTATCCTCTACTCTCTCCGTCATTGTTGCAGTCACACTCAAATCAGGTAAAAAGCCGGCATTCCCAAGCGCATAATTGTTTTCTGCAATTTCCTGCAAGTTGGAATAGATCTGGATGTTGTAGTTATTTTCCAATCCTATTGATACAGCTTCTTCCAGCGACAGCAGTTCCTGAGATCTACCCGACTGCACATAGATCAACAGTATCAACAGGGTCAAAGTTGAAAGGAGAAATAATCGTTTGATCATCATACTGAGGCAGGTTCAAGTTTTTCAGCTTCTTTGGCTTTTTCGACTACCTTCTGCTTAACACTTTTATCAGAAGCCAGATAACTGTAGATCGCAGGTATGATATAGAGTGTCAGGAAACTGCCGATCAATAATCCGCCAATAACCGCAATACCCATTGAGGTACGGCTTTCAGCGCCGGCTCCAAGAGCCAGTGCAATTGGCAAAATACCCAGTATCGTTGAGATGGAAGTCATTAATATCGGACGGAACCTCACAGCTGCAGCGTCTAAGATCGATTCCATGACACTCATCCCCTGAACTTGTCGCTGATTAGCAAATTCAACAATCAGAATACCATTTTTAGCAATCAATCCGATCAGCATTATAGCTCCAATCTGACTAAAGATGTTCAATGTCTGATTAAAATACCACAATGAGACAAGGGTCCCCAATATTGCAAGCGGTACTGTAAAAAGTATGATGAACGGATCTCTGAAACTCTCAAACTGGGCAGCCAATACAAGATAGATGAGAATATTCGCAAGGATAAAAATAAACAGCAGGCTGGCAGCACTTTCAGCGAAATCCCTTGAAGCACCGGCCAGATCCGTAACCACAGTCTGAGGCAGGATCTCTGCAGCTATCTCATTCATCGCATCGATTCCGTCACCGATCGTATAACCCGGAGCCAGGCCGGCTGATACAGTTGCTGAATTAAACCGGTTAAAACGAAATAGCTGAGGAGGGGCACTTGTCTCTGAGAGTGTCACAAGGTTATCCAGCTGTATCAGCTGATTTCTGTTGTTTCGAACATAGATCGTCCGTAAGTCAACCGGCTCATTTCTAAACTGTCTTTCAAGTTGACCAATCACTTCATACTGTTTACCATCCATTATAAAGAAACCAAACCTACTTCCGGATAGCGATAATTGCAGTGTTTGAGCAATATCCCGTACAGATACCCCCAAAGTCCTGGCACGGTTTCGGTCAATCTTTACCTGAATTTCAGGTTGATTAAATTTGAGGTTTACATCTGCAAATGAAAATGTCGGATGACTATTGGCGGCCTGTAAAAAGTCCGGTATAACTTCCTCCAACTGAGCCAGCGTTTGCGCCTGCAATACATATTGTACTGGCAAGCCACCACCACGCCCACCGATCGATTGTGGCTGTGAAACAAATGTTTGTGCACCCGACAGATTTGCCACAAGACCTGTCAGCTGATTCGCAATCTCTTGTTGTGACCTTTCACGTTCACTTCGGTCTACCAGTGATAAAAAGCCAAATGCTGAATTAATTGAACCGGCTGCACCAAAACCCGGCGATGTCACCGTATTCATAGCATATAATTCCGGTACATTTTCCCGGACTACACGAATCATATCATCCACATAACTATCCATATATTCAAACGAAGCCCCTTCCGGTGCCGTTGCAAATATTCTCATCTGGCCTCTGTCTTCCATAGGTGCCAATTCTTGAGGTAATGCATTGTACAGATAGGCTATAAGACCTGTTGCAGCCAAAAGTATTACAAAGGCCATCCAGCGTACTTTCATAAATGATTCGAGAGAAGATTTATATGCTCTGTTCACCGCTGCAAAAAACGGCTCAGTCATTAGATAGAAACGGTTCTTTTCTGCTCCTTTTGAGAGGATTTTTGTTGCAAGCATCGGTGTGAGTGTCAGCGCTACAAAAGATGAAATGATCACAGCTCCTGCTATCACGACTCCAAACTCCCTGAACAGGCGCCCGGTAGTACCTCCTAAAAAGAGGATCGGCATAAATACGGATACCAGGGCAAGTGATGTCGCTACAACTGCAAAAAAGATCTCTTTTGAACCCAGAATACCGGCCTCTATCGTTGGAAGACCTTGCTCCATCTTCGCATAGATATTTTCCAGTACCACAATCGCATCATCAACTACAAGGCCGATTGCAAGCAC
Organism: Balneolaceae bacterium; assembly: GCA_007127395.1. Lineage (GTDB taxonomy): Bacteria > Bacteroidota > Rhodothermia > Balneolales > Balneolaceae > Rhodohalobacter. The sequence goes on along the minus strand of SKZL01000060.1, from coordinate 15,264 downwards.
AATAGCGAGCATTGTCAATACATTGATAGAGAAACCGGCTACATACATGATAAAAAATGCTCCAATCAGGGCAATTGGAATCACAATAATCGGGATGAGTGTTGTTCTCCAATCCCGCAAAAACAGAAAAATGACAGCGATAACAAGCGCAAGCGCAATAAATACTGTCTGTTGAACCTCATTAACCGACTGCTGGATATACTCCGTTGTATTGAAACCGGTAGCTACATTGATATCCTCAGGAAGATCCTGTTTGATCCGATCGAGCCTCACAAACAGCTCCTCTGCAATGCTCAGCTGATTAGATCCGGGCAGCGGAATGGCAACCACACCAACCATCGGTATTCCATCCCTCTTCAGAACTGTTCTCTGATTTTGTGCTCCCAACTCCGCAACTCCGATATCACCAAGGCGTATCTTGCGGCCTTCATCTTCACTGATGATCAGGTCATTGAACTCTTCTGCAGTCGTGAGACGGCCCATGGTTCGTACTGATAATTCCGTGACCATCCCTTCAATTCGACCGGATGGCAACTCCACATTTTCCCTTTCAAGTGCCTGCTGAATATCAAGCGGTGTAAGCTGATATGCTGCCAGTTTCAACGGGTCGAGCCACAATCTCATAGCATACTGTCTCGACCCCCAAATCCGGATCTCACTCACACCCGGAATTGTCTGAAGCTGCTCCTTGAAAATATTCTCTGCAAACGCAGTCAGCTCAAGTAAACTTCTTCGGTCACTGTTTACATTCAAAAAAACGATAGGTGAGGAGTCAGCGTCCGCTTTGGTCACTGTTGGAGGGTTAGCATCAGGCGGTAAACTTCGCTGCGCCCTTGATACCCTGTCACGTACATCATTTGCTGCTGCTTCCAGATCAACTTCAAGGTTAAATTCAACGGTAATCGTGCTTTGCCCATCCCTGCTTACCGATGTGAGTGTCCGTATTCCGGCAATACCGTTCACCGACTCTTCCAGCGGTTCCGTGATCTGTGATTCAATTACATCAGCATTTGCACCTACATAACTTGTACTCACTGTTACAATTGGCGGATCAACCGATGGGTACTCTCGAACACCCAGATAGAAAAATGAGATTACCCCAAACAGAACAATCACAATAGACATCACAGAAGCCAGTACCGGCCTTCGTATACTTAAGGAAGAGAGACGGCTCATAACTCAGTAGTTTTTTTTAGATCAGAAATTTCAACTTCCATACCGGGTCTCACCTGTAAAAGTCCTGTCGTCAATATGATATCCCCGACTTCTGCCCCCTCTAGGATCTGGACTTTATCACTTCTGCGGATACCTGTTCGAATTCTGGATTCTTCTACCCTTCCGTCTTGAACGAGGTACACTTTTTGTGAATTCAGTTCCGGAATAATTGCAATGGTTGGAACCATCAATGCATCATCTATTTCATCCAGAATCAGCACAATATTTGCGAAAGCACCCGGAAAAAGAAGCTGTTCCGAATTGTCACTGATGGCCCTGATTTGAAGTGTCCGTGTATCCGTATCTATCCTGGGTTCAATCGCATATACCCGGCCTGTAAATGTTGAATCTACACCCTGAACCGTAAAATTAATCTCATCACCGACATCTACACTGGAAATAAATCTTTCAGGAATGGAGAAGTCAATTTTGATAGGATTCACCTCTTGCAGAGATGCTATGCGCGATGCAGGGGTTATGTATGATCCTGTACTGATATACTTCAGCCCGATCACTCCGGAAAAAGGAGCTCTTACCTCTGTTTTTTCAATTTGAGCCTCAATTAATTGAACTTCCGCACGAAACACATTTACTTCATTCAGTGTTGCATCATAGTCATCCTGACTGATCCCCCCACGCTCCAACAGTCTGCGCTGACGCTCTTCCCTCTGCTGAGCCAGATTGAGCCGATATAGAGCTCTCTGTTTTTGGGCCTGCAACTCACTGTCATTGATCTTCACAAGTAGATCACCTCTGCTTACTTCGCGTCCCTCCTCAAAAAAGACATTCGTAACAATCCCGGAAGCTTCAGCTGTCAGCTCTACAAGTTCGTTAGCCTGCACTGTTCCGCTTGAGAAAATTCTGTCTTCAATCGTCTCGTATTCCAGCTCCACAGCTTCAACCTGCAGGATGCGATTGGCCTGTGAACTTCCGCCCGATGTATTACTATCGGAAGCGGAACTGAATAACGGTTTAACCTTTGGGTAGGCAAGTCCCCCGAAAACCAAAAGTAAAACTGTAAATGTAATTAAACGTCTGACTCCTTTACTCATCAGTAATAATAATTTCTAAATTTCATTTCGATGGCTAACGCACAAATTTAAGATATAGTTCTGTTTAAAGTGATTCCAGCTTGTAAAATATTGTATAGGAATAGCTTTGAACAGAACTCTAATTTGATCAATTTTGGCTTTTTGAGGTAAGAGATTGGGAAATGTTTTTAAAAAAAAAGGCGATGGTTTCATCGCCTTTGTCCCGATATACTCGGTATTTTTTTGATCAGCTTATGACAATTGAGCATCCAGTTGTTTTGTAATGTGTGTTTTGGGAACAGCACCAATAATCTGATCAACAACTTCACCGTTTTTGAATATCAGCAGTGCCGGAATACTTCGGATGCCGTATTTTACAGAGACTTGTGGGTTGATATCTACATTGACTTTACCAACTTTTACCTTGCCTTCATACTCTCCTGCGATCTCATCAACAACCGGGCCTACCATTCTGCATGGGCCACACCACTCTGCCCAAAAATCAACCAATACCGGTGTGTCTGATTTTTCTACCTCTTCAGCGAAGTTGCTGTCTGTCAATTCTTTTGTCTTACTCATAATGTGTCAGTGGTTTAATTGTTATTTGTTTAAATATCTTAAATTCTTTTGGTTTCTACACATATCAAATGACTATAAGGCTGATTGTTATCAATTATCTGGAACTCATCTCCATCCGGATATCCTTTAAGCCACTTTTTCTTTATCTCTTCTCAGTATAACCGACTCTTTCCCAATTATATCTCTCAAACCAGTAAGCAGATCATTAGTGGGCTCCACAACAAATTTTCTCACATTCATCCGAATCGGCTTCTCTGCATGTTTGGAGTGTATCTGAAATTTGACGGTTGTATCACCCTTATGCAGACTCATTAATGTCGCCATCTGGGTTAAATCATCCTTTGAGAGTTCATCCGTTTCAAGCCTCAATAACAGCTGTAATTGAGACTGATATTTTTCTCGCAAATTCTGAACTCTGTCCATGCTGTTCACTATCACTTTAGGCGGTTCATCCCGGGTGGATATACTGCCTTCCAGCAATATGATGGTATCCGGTGCAATCAGCCCTTGATGCCTGTCGTAGACTTCGCTGAATACAAGGCCTTCGATACTGCCGTGCAAATCCTCAACCTGAATAAATGCCATGGGTCTTCCTTTTCTGTCTGAAATACGCCGTACTGACGTGATGATTCCGATAATTCTTACAGACTCCCGGTCATTTAATTTTGCCAATTTCTCTTCTGAAAGATTGTGGCTTGCAAACAGTCTTGAATCTTCTCTGTAACGATCCAGCGGGTGACCACTCAGATAAAACCCGATGAGCTCCCTCTCTTTATTCAACCGCTCAATGTTTGTCCAGGGGTCACACTCCCTCAACTTCGGTTCATTTACAAAGCCACCGCCACCGGAACCCTCTCCAAACAGACTGACCTGATTCATACGCTGCTCTTCCTGTTTCCTGGACGCATAACTCAGTACATCCTCGATGCTGGCCAGCAGCTGAGCCCTGTTTTGATGCAGCGATTCGAAAGCACCGGCTTGTGCAAGGCTTTCAATTGTCTTTTTGTTACAAACCCTGGTATCAATTCTGGATGAAAAATCGAAGATAGACCGAAATGAGCCCTTTTCACTCCGCTCACTTACAATCTGATCAATCGCTGCTGAACCGACCCCCTTTATTGCCGACATGCCGTATTGAACTCTGCCGTCATGAGCGATAAATTTCCCTTCCGCCGTGTTGATATCGGGCGGATCCACAGGTATACCGATTCGCTGACACTCCTCAATAAAAAAGCTCACTTTTTTGATATCTCCCATATTGTGGCTCAATACTGCGGCCATATACTCAGCCGTGTAATTTGCCTTGAAGTACATCGTCTGATAGGCAACAACTGAGTAGGCTGCAGAGTGTGATTTGTTGAACCCATAACCGGCAAATAACGCCATCTTGTCAAAAACTTCTTTCGCGGTCTTTTTGTCGTACCCTTTCTCAATGGCCTGATTAACAAACTTCTCCTCCTCCGGCGGCAAGAGTTCCGGCTGCTTTTTACCCATGATTCGTCGAAGAACATCCGCTTCACCGAGTGTATAGCCTCCCATCTTTTGAGCCACCATCATGATCTGCTCCTGGTAGATCATGATCCCATATGTCGGTTTCAGGATATCAAGCAGGTCATCGTGATCATAAACTACCTCTTCCTCCCCATGTTTTCGCCTGATATAATCCGGAATAAACTGCATCGGACCGGGGCGGTACAACGCGTTCATGGCAATCAGATCATTGATACTGGATGGCTTCAGCTGCTTCAGGTATTTTCTCATACCGTCCGACTCAAACTGGAAAATTCCGACAGTGGCTCCCTTTTGAAACATCTCAAATGTTTTCAGATCATCCAGCGGTATCTTATCCAGATCATACTCCCTGCCATGATTATCCTTTACAAACTGAATAGCCGTTTTCAGAATTGAGAGTGTCTTGAGGCCAAGAAAGTCCATCTTCAGCATACCTGCATTCTCAATCACCTTCCCGTCAAATTGAGTCACATACAGTTCAGCATCTTTTGCGGTGCAGACCGGTATATAGTTGGTCAGTTTATCCGGTGCGATAATTACACCGGCTGCATGAATACCTGTATTTCTGACTGATCCCTCCAGGGTCTCCGCCATCTGAAGTGTACGGCCCTCCAGCGAATCTGAATCTTTTATCCCACGAAGTTCCTTGACCTCCTTGAAGGCATCTTCAAGAGAGATTCCGATCGTTTCGGGAACCAGTTTTGCAATTCTATCGGCATCCGGCAGTGGCAGATCAAGCACTCTCGCCACATCTCTGACTGATGATCTGGCTGCCATTGTACCGAAGGTAATGATATGAGCTACCTGATCTTTTCCATACTTATCAACCACATAATCGATCACCCTTTGACGCCCGTCATCATCAAAATCGATATCGATATCCGGCATCGAAACCCTCTCCGGATTCAAAAAGCGCTCAAACAGAAGGTCATATTTCAACGGATCGATGTTCGTGATTCCCGTACAGTATGCTACTACCGAACCTGCTGCCGATCCACGTCCTGGACCCACATAGACGCCCATCTCTCTGGCTGCTGCGATAAAATCCTGAACAATCAGAAAGTAACCGGCAAAACCCATCGATTTGATAATACCCAGCTCATGGTCAATTCTTTGGGTCAGCTCCTCTGTGATCGGTTCATATCGCTCCTTCGCACCCTCAAGTGTCAGATGTTTCAGATAGTCATCCTCCGATTCAAATCCTTCAGGGAGTGTAAAGTTGGGCAGTATCACATCCCTCGCCAGATTAATCGGCTCTATCTTATCCGCCAGTTCTGCCGTATTGGTGATCGCTTCCGGCAGATCCGCAAAAAGCCCCTTCATCTCATCCTGGGTTTTAAAATAGAACTCATCATTCGGGAAGCCAAACCGCCTTTCCCTGCCCTTGCCAATCGGAGTTGAGATCAGTTCATTATTGTCGATACAGAGAAGGCCGTCATGCGCCTTGGCATCCTCTTTGTCGAGATAAAATGTGTTGTTAGTGGCAATAATTTTAATGCCGTGCTTTTCAGCAAATTTCAATAATACACTATTGACCCGCTCCTCCTCTTCAAGCCCATGCCGCATCAACTCAATATAGAGATCATCACCAAAAAGCCCGTGCCACCACTTTAATGCTTCTTCAGCCTCCGCTTCGCCGCGATTCAGGATCAGATCGGGCACTTCTCCCAAAATTCCTCCGGTTGTGGCAATGAGTCCATCACGATATTTCTCCACCAATTCACGATCAATCCGGGGAAATTTGTAATAATACCCTTCCACAAAACCGAGCGAGCACATCTCTGCCAGATTTCGGTAGCCTGCCATATTTTTCGCCAGAAAAACCTGCTGATACCGTTTGTCCTTATGGTCGCGGGTGAACCGTTTCTGATGCCGATCCTCCACAAAATAAGCCTCCAGCCCTATTATCGGCTTGATCCCCTCACTGATGGCAGCGTTCATAAAATGAAACGTACCAAACATATTCCCCAGATCGGTCAGAGCCACGGCGGGCATCCCATCTTCTTTGGCTTTCTTCACCAGATCCTTCACACCGGAAGCAGCCTGCAAAACAGAATATTTGGAGTGGTTATGCAGATGGATAAATGCGGAGTCCACTTTAACGGTTTGCTCTTCACCGTGTGACAAATCCACCAGGCCCGATTTGTCATCTTCATCACCGGTCACACCACGTTTTCGAAGATCCTCAACCTTGGGCATGTAGTGAGAAGAATCGATCATATCAGCCGGATTCTTTCTGACGACACCCGGTTCAGCCGGCAGCTGTGGTTGGATCACACCGATTCTTACCAGTTCCAGAAAAGCACGGGCGGTTGCATCCACATCTGCAGCTGCGTTGTGAGCCTCCTCAAATCCAATCTGGAACAGCTTGTCATGAAGTTCTGCAAGAGTTGGCCACTTGTAGCGGCCCCTGCCACCGGGTAGGGCACAAAATTCTGTTGACTCATCCTTCGTATCGATCGCCACTTTTGCGGCGAGTGGATTCTCTCTCTCCATCCGCAGGTATTCCGATCCCATAATACTGAGATCAAACTCCAGGTTGTGGCCGATCACAAAAGCGCACTTCTCAAGATCAGAATTAAAATGTTCCATCACCTCAGAGAGAGGGATCCCTTCCCTGTTGGCTCTTTCAGTAGAGATACCGTGAACCTTCTCAGAATTAAAAGGAATGGTAAACCCATCAGGCTTAACGATGTGATCGCCCTGTGAGATCATTTTGCCCGTCTCATCATGAACCTGCCAGGCAAGCTGAACACAGCGTGGCCAGTTATCAAAATCAGTCAGAGGTGCAGAATAATTTCGTGGAAGTCCGGTCGTCTCTGTGTCAAAAATCAGGTACATGAAGTGCGTATGGGGGTTAAATTTAAAACGGCTGTAGAGCAGTGAAGTAACCACGCAGTACGATAACTACGCAAAGTATTAAATTAGTTGAATTTAGAAACTAACTTTTGTACTTATTTATCGGCAAAACACCAAGCTCAGGATATTAAAATTTCATCTGCAATATAGTGATGTATCATCAAAAGCTGAATCCAAAATCACTGAAATCCGGAAAAGTTTACAGCGCTACTTTGTCCATCTGAGAAATCGCTACTGTGGCCTCTGTCGCGTGCGTCCTGTCCTCGCTTCCATGGAACAGTTGTCACACAAGCCACGAATGTAAAAAGTCCAGATCTCCTCAATCAGATCCCTGGATGCAAAGAAATTATCGTTATGCCCTCCCCTCAATTCAACAAAAAGTTTAGGGTCCTCAATCAGATCATACAACTTCCTTCCCTGTTCAATTTTTACGATTCTGTCATCGGGGCTGTGCAATACAACAACCGGCATCTCGGGGTTCAGGCTTTTGACATACTCATCCGTCGGAAATTGATATTTGGCCAAAGAAGATGGTATAAAAGGATAGACATCACGTATCATAGCCCTCAGGTTCAGAAATGCAGAATCCAGAACCAGCCCCCTTACATCATATTTGGTTGCCGCATAAGCTGCAACGGCACCGCCAAGTGATCGGCCATACATCACCATATCCCACTCTGTATAACCTTTTTCGTCTTTCAGATAAGAGACAACCGCGTCAATATCTTTGTATAAGCCGGATTCTGAAGGAGAGCCCTCACTCTGCCCGTAACCGCGGTAATCATAAAGGAGCACAGATGCACCACTCCTGAGCAGAGATTCTGCAATGGCTATTCTTCCACTGATATTCCCTGCATTTCCATGGGACAAAACGACCACCAGTTCAGCGCTTTCATTCGGGAAATACCACCCGTGCAGGGTCACGCCATCCTCTGTTTGAATCCAGGCATCCTCCGCTGTGAGGTTTGCACTTGCAGGTGTTTGGAAAATCACCTTTGATGGCATAAAAAGAAGGCTGTTCTGAAAGGTATACATCAAGATCAGGATCAATAGATAACCACCGGCAATTGCAATCAGAAATGAACCCATTTTTTTCATTTTTCCGAACAACTCTTCATTTTAAATTCGTACGTGTCGCTTTCAAAGTACACCTGTTATTTGTTGGCCACCACTTTCAAATAAATAGAATTCCCCAATAAAGTACAGACAATGCCTCAAAAAGACATCCTTAATCTCAACCTCATTTAGGCATCAACACCAAATTTAATTCTGTTTCAGTTAAAGAGTTCTTCAGCCCTCATTCCAATTTAAAAACTGTAAAAATAATGTCAATTTTGAATTTTCATCATCATATTCTCATATATTCATCAATCTTATTGCCTTAACTGAATTAATTATCACTCATTAAATTACCTTTAGAGTTCAAAAGGTTATGTTTGTAATTTTTTTTCTGATCATATCATCAGTCTTATGGAGCTACGATCAGAATAGCCTGAATCAGATCAGATACGAGTACCCCCTACATATATTGGCGATGGAGGTTAAGCCCATACCTGAATCCGATCTGATGGTCACCGGATATATTAAAGCAAGAGAATCCGGCGAACCGCTTCAGGGTGCCACCATCTATGTTCATGAGACAGAACAGGGCGTTACAACAGATATTGATGGATATTTTGAGCTGTCGCTGCCCGCAGGCGATTATACAATACTGATTCAATACCTTGGAATGGAGTCCATTACGAAAGAGGTTATTCTGGAGGAGGATACCGTTATGGAAATTCTGATGATCGAACGGGACCTCGATCTGGGTGAAATCATTGTGGAGGGGGTTGGATTTGGCGATAATATCCGGGGTGCGGTTACCGGTGTGGAGGTTGTATCTATCAGAGACCTGACCCAACTACCCCAATTCATGGGTGAGATCGATGTGGTTCAATCACTGGTGGCTCTGCCGGGTGTTCAGACCGTTGGGGAGGGTGCCTCGGGATTCAATGTGAGAGGTGGACGTGAAGATCAGAACCTGGTTTTGATGGATGGTGCACCCATTTTTAACTCCTCTCATGTGCTCGGACTCTTTTCGGTATTCAACCCGGATGTTACCGATGGCTATGCCCTCTACAAAGGCCACATGCCGGAACGGTTTGGCGGCCGTCTCTCTTCAGTGCTGGATGTATCGATGCGGAGTGGCTCCATGCAGGAGTATAAGGTACACGGCGGACTCGGCCTTTACAGTGGCAGGCTCATGTTTGAAGGGCCCATTATCAGGGACAAACTCTCCTTTTTGATTGCCGGCAGAGGGGCCGCATCTGAAGTGATCTTCCGGATTGCGGGAAAAGAACGAGATATGATGCGAATTTCCCTTCCCCAAAATGTTTACAACAGCAGTGCACGTTTTTACGATACAAATCTGAATCTTTCTTACAGAGTCAACCCAAACAACAGAGTTTCACTCTCCTATTATGGCAGTCATGATCTGTTTAGATTTACAGATGAGTTCGGTTACTCCTGGGAGAACCGGATCGTTAACCTGAAATGGAGAAGTGCCCTTTCAGACCATCTGTTCTCCGATTTTTCAGCAGTCAAAAATAACTATAAGAGCTCCTATTTTACACCGGTTGGCCCTGATGCTTTTGACCTTCAGACAGGTATCGGCTATCTCAGGCTTCAGGAAAATTTTCTCTATACAGGAATACAGAACCATACAATTAATGCAGGAATCGAATGGACTCGCTATAGCAGTGATGATGAATCGATTAAACCCTATCACAATAGCTCAGTTATCGCTTCTGAAGTTGTTGATAAAGATTCCGGGCGTGAATTTGCTCTCTATCTCGGTAATGAGATAGACTTAACCGATGAGTTACTGATATCTCTGGGAGTCCGGTATTCGCTGTTTCATCATACCGGCCCCGGCATCCTGTACGACTATCAAGATGGGGTTCCGCGTACAGGTTCATCCATCACAGATTCAACCCGTTTTGCATCGGGCGAAACAATGGCCTCTTTTCAGGGGTTTGAACCACGAATTTCGGCACGTATTTCTATAACTGATGACAGTTCCATCAAATTCAGTTACAACCGTACACGTCAATATTTACATCAAATATCCAACAGTGTTTCGCCTACACCGGCAGATATCTGGCAAGTCAGTACGTCTCACCTGCCACCTCAAAAATCTCACAACTACTCGATCGGATATTTCCAAAACTTTGATGGCACAAACTGGGAAACCTCCATCGACTTTTACTATCGGGATGTGGATGACCTGGTCGAATACATCGATTTTGCAGATCTGTTTTTAAATCCCCATATCGAAACCGACCTGATTTCAGCCAAAGGTAAAGCGTATGGAAGTGAATTCAATATTCGCAAAAACAGTGGTAAATGGACGGGTTGGCTCTCCTACACACTTGGGAGAACATTCGTAAAAGCAGATGGTTTTTTTCCGGAAGAGAGGATCAACCGGGGTGAGTGGTTTCCCTCAAATTATGACCAGCCGCACAATGTAAATTTGACGGGCGTTCGCAGTTTAGGTGAAAACAGTGCATTCTCGTTTAATTTCACCTGGCGAACCGGCCGGCCGATCACAGCGATAAGTTCCAGTTATCTGGACAACAGCACAACGGTACCGGTCTTTACTGACAGAAACAGAAACCGAATCCCGGATTATATTCGATTGGATCTCTCTTTTTTAATCGCTGATAATATCTGGGTTGCCCGAACTCCTGATCCCAACAGGCGGATCAATGACAGTGCCAATATCACATTTTACAATATCCTGGGCAGAAGAAATGCGTTCTCGGTATTCTATCAACGCAGGCCCGGAGCAGCAGTGCCCGCTCCAAATCGATTGTCTGTTTTAGGTGCTGTCATCCCTTCATTTACATACAACTTGAACTTTTGATGAAACGGATCAACCAAATATCGAAAGTTCTGCTGCCAAAGCTGGTTACTCTCTTACTGGTACTATTCATAATGAGTGGCTGTATTGATGAGATTACGTTTGATACAGAGAGAACCTCGGGACAACTGGTTGTGAATGGCGGGATATATAATCATTCCGGCCCATATAAACTGGAACTGGCATTAACCAACGCTGCCACAGCACTACCCATGCCGGTTAGCGGCGCAGAGATCTATTTGGTGGATGGAGAAGGTAACCGTGAAAGGTACAATGAAACTGAAACCGGGATCTATTCAGCCCCCGGAACTATTATTAAGGGAATCAGAGGTGAAACCTATCATATTGAAATCACACTGCCGGACGGAAGAAACTATCAATCCATTCCTGAAACGATGCCAACATTAAATGGCAGACCAGAAACCCTGGTTAAACCCGGTAATCTGCAGGAACCATCCGCATCCGGCCGCATGAGAGATGTACCGCATATTTTTATCAGCACCAATACAATTTTACCCATAACCGAAGAAACACTCTATCTCAAGTGGGATGTTGAGAGCGTGTATGCATTCAGAGAGTGGCAAAATCCGTGGCCACTCGCTCCGTTCGCAAAAACCTGTTACTTCACTCAAGCAACGGAACCTCAAACGGTTTCCCTCTTATCAACAGATCAAGTCAGTTCCAATCTGATAGAAAATAAACAGCTCGTCATAAAAAGAGTGGAATCGGAAGAGTTCTATATCAGACATGTTTTCAATGTCATTCTCTCATCTGTTACAGAGAGACGATACAACTATTGGGAGCAAATTGATCAGCTGATTAATCGATCCGGAACCATTTTTGATGTTCCACCGGCCACTGTGAGGGGAAATATCTTTAATACTGAAAATGAAAATGAAATTGCACTCGGGTACTTTGAGGCAGCAACCAAAGACACATCACACGCTTTTGTGACCCGGGGCGATCTTCCGTTTTATATACCCAATCCATGTCCCAGCTCCGGGTTTCCCGGTTGCGGTGATTGCCTTGAATTGGATAATAGTACTCTCGATAGGCCTCCTTACTTTTAATGAACCCGGAACCTGCCTGTCGGACATGCCGGATACCGTCCTTTTAGGAGTCAAATATTGAGCTGATATCCTCTTCACTTTAATGTGGAAATTACCTTTTTGAAACACTAAAAACTTCCCGGATTAGCTCCTCTGCCTTAGCATCGGGAAATAGTCCGCTGGAACAGATCTCTGTTTGATAATTGATATCTATTGAGATTATCTTTGTTGATCACCATGGTATTAAAACGAACTATTAAGGATCCCGTCAGGAAACCCTGATCATCATTCTGATTGAATGTTTATATTGAACGTTACAATTGAACGACTTTCATTATTGAAGCTATGACCCTCACACAACTCTCATACATCGTTGCCGTCGATAAATACCGCCATTTTGCCACTGCAGCGGAAAAAAGTTTTATTACACAGCCCACACTCAGTATGCAGATTCAAAAGATGGAAGATATGATGGGCGTTACCATCTTCGACCGTTCCAAAACACCGGTTGTGCCTACTGAAATCGGTGAGAAGATCATCGCTCAGGCCAAGATTATACTGAAAGAGTCGAAACAGCTGACCGACATCGCCAATTTCACAGAGAGTGAACTGAAGGGCACATTCAAAGTGGGTATTATACCAACAATTGCGCCCTATCTGGTGCCCCTGTTTTTGCGTTCGTTTATTAAAAAGCACCCCTCTGTAGAGTTAATTTTTGAAGAACTGCTCACCAAAGAGGTGCTGGAAAAACTGGGTAATGACCAACTGGATGCAGCAATTATTGCAACTCCAGTTGAAAAGAGTTTTATCTATGTGGAAGATCTCTTTGTGGAGCCTTTTGTCGGTTACCTTTCACATAGCCATCCGCTCACTGAAAAAAAGAAACTGACTGTAGAAGACCTGAATCGATCCAATATCTGGCTTCTGAATGAAGGCCACTGTTTCAGAGACCAGGCCGTTAAACTTTGCAAAGATGATGAGCGGCCGAAGCGGACTGCCATTGAATTCAAAAGCGGTAACCTGGAAACTTTAAAAAGATTGGTAGAGCAAAATTTCGGGATGACCCTTTTACCATGGACGGCTGTTCAGGAGCACGATGAATGTTGTGTGGATGCAGTGATCAAGGAGTTTGAAAATCCGGTTCCGTCAAGAAAAGTACGTCTGGTTTATGGCAGAAAACATCTGAAACAGACAATCATCAAAGAGTTTCGTGAATCAATTTGCAATTCACTGCCGGTCATTCTCAAAACAACTGAAAAACGTGTACTGATAGAGTGATGGAACAGTTCTCTGCACAATGGTTCCTGGCATTTTATCCATCATTGGGGGCGCTTCTTGTAAGCTATGGCTTCTACCTGCTGATCAAGAGTGAGGGTTTCAGGGTTTATCTCACCCAAGTCGCATCTGATCCAAAACCGCCCGGTACCTGGCGTACCGTCTTGAAATATCTGCTGTTATTTACCCTGCCGGGTTTAGTCCTCTCTTTTTTCCCATTTTCATGGATCGAATTGCTCTTTAGTGTCTGGATCCTCTTCATCATTTTTATGGTGGGACAGCTTCTGGTGATGTGGCCTCATACATCCAAGGCGATTCTCTCAGCCGGAGAAAACCTGAAAAGAAAGATCCGTTATGTAGCTGCAAATCTGATCACCATCGGTTTTATCTGCTTTATGCTGGCTTATTTACTCCTTGAAAGAACCCGGGGGTAGATTCTCATGCGATTCCAAAAAACAGGATATCACGGACTCTATTTCCCTGATCTCGGTATAAGTCTCGATGGCTACCATCCGAAAGCCGAATACACTTTTGTGAGCCATGCCCATGCAGATCATATACCCCGTAATAAAAAAACGGTTGCATTCGCTACAGAACCTACACTTGAACTGATGAAACTGAGAGGCTTCAGCGGAGAATCAAATCCTCTGAAATTTGAAGAAAGTTTCGAGGCCGGAAAATGCAAAATAACCCTCTACCCGGCCGGACACATCCTGGGCTCAGCAATGATCCATATTCAAACGGATGATACAACGCTGCTCTATACAGGTGATTACCGTACTCCTCCCTCTCCGGCGACAGAAGGGTTTGGGGCCCCGGAGCAAGTCGATATACTCATCACCGAAGCGACCTTCGGATTGCCGATCTATCGCTGGAAAAGCAGTGATGAATTGGCAAAAGAGGTGCGGGACTTTGCGGCAGAATCCCTCCATGACGAAGCTACACCAATATTCCTGGCTTATAACCTTGGTAAAGCTCAGGAAATCATGAATCTACTGGTACCCCTGAACCACCCGACGATGATTCACGGAGCCGGTTTCAAACTCTGTGCTGTTTATGAAAAACATGGGATTGATCTTGGAAACTACACTGCATATGATCGTGATACATGCGCCGGAAAGATTTTGATAACTCCCTCTTCTGCGCTTGCCAAGGGTTTTGCATCAAATTTGGCTAAAGTCCGGATAGCCTACTGCTCCGGCTGGGCAGCCAATGAATCGAGGCGAACGCAGCTCAATGCTGACAGACTGATTCCCATCTCTGACCATCTCGACTTTTTTGAGCTCATCCGTTTTTGCAAAAGCCTGAATCCGCAAAAAGTATACATCACCCATACACCCAACCCCGATGTGGTTCAACACTACCTTGAGAAAGAGGGGATTGAATCTGCATTTCTGGATCTTGTGGCTGAAACTGAAGATTAAACCGGGACTTATGCCATCAACTTTTCATCAATTTTGTGAACTCCTGCAAACAATCCGCCGGGAGCGGAAAAACAGTCGGAAGATCGAATTGCTGGCTGATTATCTTAAAAAGATAGAGGAAAAGTCCGATCTCAGTATGGCTGCCCGCTTTATCGGTGAAGGAGCATTTGAAGCACTATCAGGCAAAAGCGGTTCTGTCGGAAGCCGGACCAGCGGACTGGCAGCAGCCAAATTCTGTGAAATCGACTATGACCTGGTTTTTAAGCCTTGCCGGACTGCAACCGGAAGTAACTCTGAAGTGATCGAAAGGCTTATGGCCAACATCCCGGTAGCCTGTAAAAAAAGAGCCCCGCAACCGTTAAGACTCTCTGAAGTGCAGAGTTATTTTGATCAACTCAATTCAGCCAGAAGCAGAG
>SKZL01000007.1 GCA_007127395.1 Balneolaceae bacterium | reverse complement strand
TTCTCACTTCACGATGCAGATACTCCGCAAAAGCTTCTGCCAGTCGATCGGCCAGAGCCTTCACCAGAATCGCATTATAATCATCGTGATCTTTTTCAAATTTCTCAACCAGATCCATCACACCGTGGCCGGTTGTTACCGCAAATCCACCTATATAATCCATTAATCCACTCTCTTTAGGAGCTACAAAATCAGAAAGTGCCTTATTGGGCTGACCACTACGCTTTTTAGCCTGTTGCCTCAGTGTATGAAATTTAGTCAATACTTTTGAACGGCTCTCATCCGAGTAAACTTCTATATCGTCACCTACAGAATTGGCCGGAAACAACCCAACAGCACCATGTGCGGTGAATAGTTTCTCCTTAATAATACGATCCAGCAGCTCATTGGCCTCATCAAAAAGCTTACGTGCCTGCTCACCGGCCTTCTTGTCTTTCAAAATATCCGGAAATTTGCCCTTCATCTCCCAGGCAATAAAAAACGGACCCCAGTCGATGTAGCGTCGCAGAATGTCGAGCGGCACATCACGATACTCTGATATACCCATTTTCGCGGGTGGATGCACCACAGAACGCTCCCAGTCTAACTTAGTCTTGTTCAATCTTGCTTTCTCGATAGAGAGATAGGTTTTTTTCTTTGCCCTCGATTTGTACTGCTCACGCAGATCTTCATATTCTGTGACAATCTGTTTCACAAAATCCTCTTTAAGCGTTTTTGATACCAAACGGTTTACAACCGTCACACTGCGAGAGGCATCCAGTACATGAATTACCGGATGCTTATATGAGGGTGCAATTTTCACCGCAGTATGCATTCGGGAAGTTGTTGCACCACCAATCAGCAGTGGCAACTCAAATCCTTCTCTTGTCATCTCTTCGGCTACGTGAACCATCTCATCGAGTGAAGGTGTGATCAAGCCGCTCAGTCCGATTACATCAACTTTATGTTCTCTTGCTGCGGCCAGTATTTTGTCTGAAGGGTTCATCACCCCTAAATCGATCACATCATAATTATTACACCGAAGCACTACTGAGACAATATTTTTGCCGATATCGTGTACATCACCCTTCACTGTTGCCATCAGAACTCGCGCTTTCGGCTCACTATCTTGATTTTTCTCCTTCTCCGCTTCAATAAACGGGATCAAAATGGCCACACCCTTCTTCATCACACGTGCACTTTTCACAACCTGGGGCAGAAACATTTTGCCGGCACCGAACAGGTCACCTACGATATTCATCCCATCCATCATCGGACCTTCAATCACTTCAATGGGTTGCGGGTACTTCTGACGCGCTTCCTCCACATCCGCTTCAATGTAGTCCACAATACCTTTCACAAGAGCATGCTGAATTCTCTCTTCAACACTGCCCTCTCTCCAGGCATCTTTTTTGACGGCAACCGTCCCTTCATCCTGATCCTTGACCCGGTCTGCATATTCAATCAATCTCTCCGTGGCATCATCCCGGCGATTGAACAGTACATCCTCTACCAGTTCGAGTAGTTCAGGTTCTATCTCTTCATAGACCTCCAGCTGGCTCGCATTCACAATGGCCATATCGAGGCCGGCTTTTATCGAATGATATAAAAATGCTGAGTGCATCGCCTCCCGAACCAGATTATTCCCACGGAATGAAAAGGAGATGTTACTGAGTCCGCCACTCACCTTCGCATCAGGCAGGTTCTGTTTGATCCATGAAACCGTTTCAATAAAATCAACAGCGTAGTTATTATGCTCTTCAATACCTGTAGCGACCGTGAGTATATTCGGGTCCATGATAATATCCTGCGGAGGGAAACCTACCTCTTTGGTAAGTATATCATAAGCCCGCTTGCAAATCTCTTTCCTGCGGTCCAATGTATCGGCCTGACCATTTTCATCAAATGCCATCACTACAACCGCCGCACCAAAATCCAATATATGACGTGCCTGCTCTTTAAACGCCTCTTCACCCTCCTTCAGGCTGATAGAGTTGACTACACTTTTACCCTGAGTTGTCTTGAGCCCGGCTTTAAGCACACTCCATTTGGAGCTGTCAACCATAAACGGTACACGTGCAATATCCGGTTCAGAGGCCATCAGGTTGATGAAATTCATCATTACTTTTTCGGAGTCCAGCAGTGCCTCATCCATATTGATATCCACGATCTGAGCGCCACCTTCAACCTGCTCTCTGGCAACTGACAATGCTTCCTCATACTCTTCATCCTTGATCAACCGCTTGAATTTGGCTGAGCCGGTTACATTTGTGCGTTCGCCGATGTTCACAAAATTGGTCTCAGGACGGATGACCAGTGGTTCCAACCCGCTCAGACTCAGATACGGTTTCGGTGTTGGCCTCACCCTTGGTTTATGTCTGCTTGCTTCCTCGGCCATCGAACGAATGTGATCCGGTGTAGTTCCACAACAGCCGCCAACGATGTTTACAAATCCTTCAGTTGCATACTCCCGAATCTGTGCACCCATAAAATCCGGCGACTCGTTGTATTCACCCATCTCATCCGGCAGGCCTGCATTCGGATAAAGGCTTGTGAAGCAGGTTGCGTGAGTCGAAAGTTCTTGAATGTAAGGCCTCATCTGTTTAGAGCCCAGAGCACAATTCAGGCCGATACTTAATAGTGGGCTGGCATGTTTAACAGATATCCAGAAAGCCTCGGTTGTCTGCCCTGAGAGTGTTCGGCCGCTTTGATCCACAATAGTACCGGATATCATTATCGGCAGTTGTTTACCGATTTTGCGGCAATACTGGTGAATGGCGTAGATGGCTGCTTTACAATTCAATGTATCGAAAACAGTTTCGACCAACAGGGTATCCACACCTCCATCGATCAGCCCTCTTACCTGTTCAGTATAAGCAGCAACAAGCCGTTCAAATGAGACTGCACGATAGCCCGGATCTTCAACATCCGGTGATAGAGAGAGAGTGACATTGGTCGGGCCAACAGCACCGGCAACGAACCGCGGTTTATCCGGATTCCTTTTTGTGAACTCATCTGCGGCCTCTCTCGCAACTTTTGCAGCCGATACATTTATTTCATACGAATAATCCTGAAGATTATAGTCTTTCTGTGATATCGGATTTGCATTAAACGTGTTTGTTTCCAGAATATCTGCACCGGCAGAGAGGAAATTGGAATGAATTTCCCGTATAATATCAGGTTGTGTGATACAGAGAAGATCGTTGTTTCCTTTCAGATCATCCGGATGGTCTGTAAAACGGTTACCCCTGAAATCGTCGTCCGACAGTTTGTATCCCTGAATCATAGTTCCCATGGCACCGTCCAGAACCATGATTCGCTGGTTAAGTATTCTGTAAATTGGATGATTCTTTATAGAAAAGGAGATCTTCATAGAAATAGATTAAAAAAGACTAAAAAATTATTGCCTGATGAAACAGTTTAGTAACAAATTTAGTTTAAAAGGTCACACTTAAATGATCATTTAAAAAATTTTGCGCGATAAAAAGTATATACATATTTAAAATATTACCGAAACGGTAAAAATCTGCATTTTCTTTGTTAAATACACCATTTTTATGAAAGTAATTGAACACTACAAAAAAGCTACTGAACCGTTGATCTCATTCGAGATCATCCCTCCAAAACGGGGAGGCTCAGTGAAATCCATATTTGAATCTCTGGATCTGGTTGTTGATACCATTAAACCACCCTTTATCGATGTTACGTATCACGCTGCTGAAGCCCATGTGGAAGAGCAGCGTGACGGCACTTTAAAAAGAGTCATACGACGTAAAAGACCCGGAACCATTGGGCTGTGTGCAGCCATACTGCACCGCTATGGAATCGATCCTGTTCCACACCTTATTTGTGAGGGTTTTTCCAAGGAGGAGAGTGAGGATGCGCTTATTGAACTAAACTATTTGGGCATTCACAATGTACTTGCTATTCGAGGAGACAATACCGGCTCACAAACTTCGCTTCTTTCAAACGGTACCGTAAACAAATTTGCGATTGATTTGGTCAATCAGATACAGGATATGAACAGAGGAGAGTATCTTGAAAATATCGTTAATGCAGTACCGACAGATTTTTGCATTGGTGTTGCCGGCTATCCGGAGAAACATTTTGAGGCTCCTAACCTTGATTGGGATATTAAAAAACTCAAAGATAAGGTTGATGCAGGCGCAGATTACATTGTAACTCAGATGTTTTTTGACAACAGTGCCTATTTCAATTTTGTTGAGAAGTGCAGAGATTCTGGAATAAATATACCCATTGTACCCGGTTTAAAAATACTTACAACCGAAAATCATCTCAAATCTCTTCCAAAATTCTTTCACCTCAACTATCCTGATGAACTGGCAAATGCCGTGGATTCAGATCCGGGAAATGCCAAACAGATCGGTATCGAATGGGCAAAACAGCAGAGTTTGGAGTTGCTTGAAAACGGTGTACCGGGATTACACTACTATATCATGGGTGATCCGCAGCCAGCTTTGGATGTGATTGAGTTTTTGAAGAAGAAGTAAGTTTCAAAGGGTTCAAGGTGCAAGGGGTGCAAGGTCCAAGGGGTTCAAGGTTCAAGGGGTTCAGGGTGCAAGGGGTTCAAGGTCCAAGGGGTGCAGGTTTCACTTCTGCCTTCTGCGTTCTGCCTTCTGCCCGCCTTTTCACTCCCGACATTTGTCGGGATCAGGACTGTCGCTGCGCTCCAGCTTTTCACTTTTCACTTTTCACTATCTTTGCCTTTTGCCTTTTGCCTTTTGCCTTTTGCCTTTTGCCTTTTGCCTTTTGCCTTTAAAAAAATTATCCTGTTTTCGGTTCAACAAATAAAAAGGCCATAACAAATGACATACCTGATTGCCGATAGCGGTGCTACCAAAACAGACTGGTTGTATGTGGATGAGAACGGGACATCACACATCAAAACACAAGGATTACATCCGGCAAATATTCGACAAGCAGAAGATTTTACAGATGTATATAACCAATTGGAGATGCTGGAGCCGGATCATATCTACTTTTTCGGTGCAGGCTGTGGGAATCCTGTATCAGATGAGGTAGTGAGACATTTCCTGCAGCCGATGTTTCCAAAATCAAAACTTATCATTAAAAGCGACCTGGAGGGTTCCGGAAAAGCTTTTTTCGGTAAAGGTGACGGTGTAGTTGCCGTACTCGGGACTGGTTCCGTCTCAGCCGTCATTAAAGGTGGAAAAGTTCAAAAAAAATCACCTTCTCTTGGTTATGCCATTGGTGATGAAGGGAGTGCTGCGGATCTTGGCCGGCGTATCCTGAAAATGTATTTTCGGAAATCATGCAGTGATAAAACACATCAGTTTATCAGTGAAAAGCTGAATAATATCGAATATTCCGAGATGATGACCCGTATTTACGGATCATTCAAACCAAACAGGGAGCTTGCCGCAGTCGCCGGTAAAGTACTGATTCAACCTTTTCCGGATGAACTGGCAC
This sequence comes from Balneolaceae bacterium, assembly GCA_007127395.1. Lineage (GTDB taxonomy): Bacteria > Bacteroidota > Rhodothermia > Balneolales > Balneolaceae > Rhodohalobacter. The sequence continues at coordinate 399 of SKZL01000007.1, read as the reverse complement.
TTATGGTGGAACAGGCACTTCGTGATTTCATCGAACATCAACTCACTCAATTGTCGCTGAAAGGTGATGAAGAGATTGTATTCACAGGAAAAGTGGCTGAAGTTCACAAAAAGACTCTTTTGTCACTTCTTGACCAGAAGGGATTTCGAAATGCTCATGTCAACTACCCTGTCATCGCAACTTTCAGAGATCGTATCAAAAATGGTGAACAACTATTTTGACAGTTAATTTTAACCGCTTTATTGCTCTATATTGTCAGTAAAGATTTAAACAGATGATTGTATGATCTTAGCTGATACCCATTGCCACCTCTATCTGAACCAGTTTGAAGTTGACCTTCCGGATGTCCTTAGTCGTTCGGTTAAGGCCGGTGTTCAACATATTTTTTTACCGGCCATT
>SKZL01000357.1 GCA_007127395.1 Balneolaceae bacterium | reverse complement strand
TGAAAACGCACAACGAACAAACGCACTCTCAAAAGAAGCTAATATTCAACTGAAAGATGTTGGCAGTCAATCTAAAGAGGCTATTGAGGCCAACAAGAGGATTACAGAAAGAATCAATCAGATTAATGACATCGCATTTCAAACGAATGTGCTTGCATTGAATGCAGCTATTGAAGCCGCAAGAGCAGGAGAAGCAGGTAAAGGATTTGCAGTGGTAGCTCAGGAAGTGCAGATACTCGCCGAAAAAAGTAAAACCGTTGGTGGTGAAATTGTTGGTTTAACGGAAACAGCTTATAAGTTAGTAACAAAAGCCGGTGAGGTGATGTTTGAAACCATCCCGAAAATGGAAACTACATCCAACCTGGTACACGAAATAACCGTTGCAAGTGATGAACAGAGTAAAGGTGCAAACCAGGTCAACCAATCGATCCAACAGCTCAGTCTGTTATCCCAGGAAAGTGCCGCTTCAAGTGAAGAGTTGGCTGCTTCTTCAGAGGAATTGATGCAACAGGCAAGTCGATTAAAAGATTCTATTTCATTCTACAAATTTGAAAAAACAGATGAAATTGTTTCAACTTACGATTCAAGTTTCAAGCAGAAGAATAAAAGTAACGCAAATGGTTCTATGAAGAAAAGATATGCCATTCATAAAATGAAAATGACGCCGGAACTTAATTAATGTTAGTGAAAAGTCATTCTCATATTTAATATATTACTATGAATATTAGAAAATCTGCCAACAGATGGAAAGATTTTCGAACTCATGGCGCTACATCATATTTATTGAACCATCTAATTCACGTTAGGAAAGCTCTAAAGACGGGATTGGGTTTGACACTGCGTTGCGACTTTGACTTATCAATTATTTTGAATAACTATGAAACGACTTTTCACTCTCTTCATTCTATTTCATCCTTGGTGTTTACTCACTGCAAGGAGTCAGTGATTTAACGATTGAATCAAACCAGGAACCCATTTTCACAGGTGAAATAGGAGTACAAATGTACTCATTTAGAAACATCATTCCTGAAATCGGACTGGAAGCAACCCTCGATAAAATCGCAGAAATGGGAATCACTGAAATTGAGGGCGGCCCAAGTCAGGGGCTATCGCCTCAAGAGTTCCGGCAAATGGTTGAAGCGCGCGGCCTAACGATCCCCTCCACCGGGGCCGGCTATGATCAGATTGTTAACAATACCACCGAAGTAGCGGAAAGGGCTAATGAACTTGGAGCAAAGTTTGTCATGTTATCCTGGATTCCACATCAGGTCGGAAGCTTCGGATATAATGAGGCCAGCAAAGCAGTTGATGATTTTAACACAGCCGGAAAAATGCTCAAGGAGCATGGCCTTACTTTTAAATATCATTTTCATGGTTACGAGATGCTGGAACATGAAGACGGTACCCTTCTTGATTTTATGATTCAGAACACAAACCCTGAATATGTCTCTTTTCAACTGGATATTTTTTGGGTTTATTTTGGGGGCGGAAATCCTGCCGATTTGTTAAGAATATATGGAGACAGATTTGTCTCCCTGCATCTGAAAGACATGAAACCGGGAATCGAAAAAAATCTGACAGGGCTTACCGATCCTGAATATAATGTTGTGCTGGGTACCGGTGAACTGGATATGCCCGATATTCTACGTGCTGCAAAAGAGATCGGAATCCAGCACTATTTCATTGAGGATGAGAGCAGCCTTGTCATGGAACAGATTCCTCAGAGTATTCAGTATCTCAAAAGCTTGACTAACTAGTTTCAGCTTGTATAACTGATTCCTTGTTTTCTTTCTGTATTAGCCGTAACTGTTGCTCTGCCATTTTAAGTAAATAACGAAACAGAAAGCAGTGGATCGGTTCTTGTCAGTCTACCCTGTCAAAATGATAACATTTGTTGAAAGATGAATAAATCAAAATCAACCTGAGATCTTTCTCTTCATTGCCCGGCCAATAAATCTCATCTTCTCTCGAAAGGGAAATCTGCCCAGATTTGTACTTACAATACCTTTCGTAAACCGTGTCTTCTTTGAATAATCAACCATAATATCCAGAATCACCACTTTCCCCTCTCCTGCCAATATTACTGCTTTTCGGATTGTATCCTCAATTTCACTGTTCTTATTCATCTTCAAATATTCAGCTCCGATTGCAATAGCCACTCCCTCTACATTAATTTGACCCAGCTCAGTACAGACCTTACGATTATATGGAATCTGCTGGCCTTGTGATATTTGTGAGAGTTCACCGTCGTTAAAAACAGTTATGATAACGCCAAGTTGATTCATAACAGCCGTAATCAACTCCATTCCGGTCATCAGAAACGCACCATCGCCGGCTATTCCAACGACCTGCTTGTTGCGATTCCCAAACTTTGCACCTATCGAGGCAGGAACACAATATCCCATACAATTAAAATCGGTCGGTGAAATAAAATGTTTTGATTTTCGGATTTCCATCAATTCAGCTGTCAGAAATGTGTGATTTCCATCGTCTGCAACAATGATTGCGTCATCATCCAACTCTTCCCTCAATGCCTGAAAGAAAAGCGCCGGATTTACGCGATCATTACTCAGGTGATCAGCCCACTCGTTTTTATAAGATTTTTTTTCTGAAAGAATCAGAGCTTTAACGGCTACACTTCTCTCTGACACTTTTGACCCACCCTTAATTACTGACAGTAATAACTCTAAAGCCTCTTTTGCATCTGCATGAATAACGACATCAGCGGGATAATTTTTGTTAAAAACATCCCGGTTGATATCGATATGAATCAATTTTTCAGGAACCTCCATCCCAAAACTTCCGGTGGCAATTTCACCAAAACGGGCACCCACAGCCAGCAGGCAATCACACGTTTTAAATGCTGATTCAGAAGCAGGTACGGCGTATTTACCGATGCCCATTCCTGTATGTAACGGATGGTTGCCCGGAAAAACACTCAAGCCCTGAAGCGTGGTTGCCACCGGAGCCCCAAGCAGTTCGGCAAGTTGAATGAGCTCCTCTGTAGCCTCCTTCGCACCCCATCCGGCAAATATTCCGGGAGAAGATGCTCCGGTCAGCAACTCTGCTGCTTTCAGAATGGCCGTCTTGTCAGCCTGCAGACTTTTTTTCCTCTCTTGATATACCGGCAGATCATTAATTTCACCCTTAAAAAGCTGCAAATTTACAGGGATTTCAACAAAAACAGGTCCCGGTTCACCCTCTTTGGCTGTTTGAACCGCGTCAAATATCATCGGAACTATTTCACTCTGTGATTCTGCTTTATAACTTTTTTTCGTAATCCCTGCCAATATTTTATGCTGATCTATGTCATGAAGCTGGTACGATCTACCTGTATCTGTACGGATACCCCCGGATATGATCAACATCGGAATACCGGCCAGATATGCTTCACCGATGCCGCTAAGCGCATGTGTCAGCCCCGCTGCGGGTACAATAACCATACAACCAATCTGATCCGTGGTTCTGCTAATCGCATCGGCCATAAAAGCACCTCCGCACTCATGTGTTACCAACACAGGTTTAATCGATTTTGACTTATTCAATTCATCATAAATCTCGGTATTGTGAACACCCGGTATTCCAAACGTATGTGTCACCCCAACCTGCTCCAATGCGTAAACGGTAAGCCAAGCCCCTGTCTTTTTCATAATATCTTAATTATTTGTAATACAATAGAATAAAACTTTTACTTAGAATTTTTCAAACTGAACTTGATTATCCGGCAATTGCCATTCCCGCAGCCCTGCCGGTTAAGATACAACTACCCAGAAACGTACCTTCAAGTGATCGTAACCCATGAATTCCGCCACCCCCAAAACCGGCGGCTTCACCTACTGCAAACAATCCCTCAACAGGTTCTCCGTCTGGCTTCAAAACAGATGAATTCAGATCGGTCTGAATACCCCCAAGGCTCTTCCTGGCCAGAATAAACTCCCTGATTGCAATTAATGGGTACGCTCCTGAATCATCAATTTTCTGAAACTTACAGGTTCGCAGCCTGTCACCGACAAACTGACGCAGATGGGCAATCCTTCGAAGCTGGTCATCATTCATATATTTTTTCCCCCTGTCGATGTTGCCATCAAACTGTTTTACTTCAGCTTCCAGAAGTTTAGGGTCTACACGATATTCACCGTTAATCTCATTCATCTTGCCAACCAACTCCTCTATTGAGTTTGCCGTTACAATATCCTCGCTTTCTGATAATAATCGATCTGTAAGTGGCTTGTTACCAAAAATCAAAGTCCTGATCACGCCCAGCTTCTTTTTATCCCTGAAATCGGTCATATATTCTGCGCCGGAAACTGCAAGTTCGCGTTCCATAATCTTACGATTCAATACTTGCCACGAAAACCCGCCCGGTTGCCGGCAAATTTGCTCCACAAGGTAGCGTGTATCATAAGCGGTGATCAGGGGAACCGGACCAATTCTTTTTCCATTAGCATTCACCCACAAAGCAGATTTTGGCGGGATTAAACTCAATCCGTGATGCGGTTTTCTTGGCTTCGGATGATGAATACCCGCAGCATAGTGGAACTGCTTCTCCAGATGTGTGATATTCCCACCCACTTCTTCAACCTGCTCATGCATATCACCATCAGCATACTTATGTGAACCGGTTAGTAATTTTTCAGGCGGTTCCCCCCAATCGGGGTACCAATGCTTTTTAACAAGATCCAGGTCACCGCAAATCCCTCCTGCCGCCACAACAACTGCATTTGCTTCAAAGTGGATCTCAGTCCCTGTTTGTTCACAAAGGACAACACATCCTGTCACTTTATCGCCATCTGATATCAGCTCTGTGACCCGATGTTCAAAGATCAACTGCAAATTTCCCGAATTCGGATGGTGCATGAGGCAATCGACCAGCGGATCGACCAGCCCTTTGCCTGTACCCCACACAATATGCCATCTTGGAACAGAGTTGCCCGGTACAAAAAGACCCCTTTCCGGCCAGTTTACCATACTCAAAAAACTGACATCTCTTCTTTTTAACCACTCATAAATCCCATCTATCGAATGATTTACATAGTATTCTGCCCATTTTTTAGGCCAGATGGCATCATGCTCAAACTCCGCAAAGGAGTACCAGTCTTTTAAAGCCAGTTCAGGGCTGTCTGATATCCCCATCCGTCTCTGCTCAGGGGTGCCAATCATACAGATTCCGCCAAACGACTCCTTTGCAAGCCCCCCAAAACTCTCTTGCTGATCCCTGTCGATGATTGTCACCTTCAGATCGTGATCCAGTAGTTCAATCGCTGTCGCAATACCGGCCAACCCGCCACCTGCTATGATAACTTCACTTCTTATGATGCTCTGTTCAGGCACACTCTTCTGATTTGAGTGAATATTCAACCTCTAAAATAGATAATTACTTTCTGATTACCCTCTCTTTCAAATGAAAAATTGAGCGGGTATCCGGATCTACCAGTCCATACATCAGTATGATTATCGTACTTTCTATAAATGCGACCGTATAGAGAATAATGATCACTCTGATCATAAGGGTAGTGTCCATAGAAAATGACGCTAAAAATGCGAAAAATACCAGCACCCCGGACAACCTGCTTAAGTGAGTGTGCAGAATCAATACTTTTCCAAGCTTTAATTTGGATACAATAACCGATGAGGCAAAAAGCACCAGTAGTATGTAGAAAAAAGGAAGATTTGGCTTCAGATAAGTGGGAAAAAGGACAATCAAAAAGTAAGCTGCCGCAAGGTAGTATGCTATATCAGCAATCGAGTCCAGCATTGAACCCAATTGTGTTACCTGATTCCATTTACGCGCCAGATAACCGTCAAAAAAATCAGTTAAACCCAAAAATATGAATGACCC
>SKZL01000122.1 GCA_007127395.1 Balneolaceae bacterium | reverse complement strand
TACAACCAGGTCGATATTGGCTAAACCAATCTGCTGACCCAATTTTCTGTTTTCTTCTTCTTCAATGTCTCCCAGCTCAACCATACCGGGTGTAATGATAATTTTCCGTCCTCCCGGTAATGACGATAATATTTTCACAGCATTTTTTGCCCCGACAGGATTGGAATTAAAGGCATCATCGATGATGGTCAAACCGTTGCGCTGTTTTAATTCAAGCCTGTGTTCAACCGGTTCCAGATTGGCTGCTGCAAGCGCCATTGTGTCGGGCCGGATTCCAAACTCACCGGCAACTGCAACCGCGAGAAGGATATTTTGAATATTGTGCTCTCCGAGCAACCGTGTTTGAATATCTCTCTGTTCTGCTACTGAGCCATCTTTGCTGCGAATGGTCAATTTGAAAGATGTACCTTCCGAATTCACAACCAGTTGATCAGCTGAAATAGTGCCATTAACTCCGGTATCGATGATTTTTATATCATCCCGAATGGTTTTCAGGCTATTTAAGTGAGGATCATCCCCGTTAATTATCAGTGTGCCACCGCTTTTGAGCTCTGTAGCAAGTGTAGACTTCTCCCGGACAATAGCACTTTGGGACCCAAAAGTTTCCATGTGTGCAACACCGATGTTTGTGATCACCGATATATCCGGTTTAGCAATCTTGCAAAGTTCGCGGATATTACCTTCATATCTTGCCCCCATTTCCAATATCAACACTTCGTGCTGAGCATTCAGATCATTATTGATCACTTTACAGATACCCATCGGTGTATTGAAACTCCCCGGCGTAACGCATACCTGTAACCTCTCTTTCAACATGGCATCAATCACAAACTTGGTGCTTGTCTTTCCATAACTGCCGGTGATAGCGATCACTTTGACGTGAGGCAGTGAAGCGAGTTTTTCCCGGGCCTGTTTTTTAAAACCATTCTGAATCATTTTTTCTACCGGCTGGATCAAAAGTCCGCCAATTAGCAGCAGGATAGGGATCATTAAATCGATCAAGATGAGTGCAAAACCGAGGAAATAGGGATCGGCATTGACAAAAGGTGATGCAAAATCACGAAAATTGAGGATGTAAAAACCAAAAACGATCGCATAGTACCAAATCAGCAATAGGGGGATCAATATGATAACTGCCAGACGAATCATTCTGGGAGTAAATACAAGCGGTTTTTTCTCTTTTTCAGCCTTGAAACCTGATGTGTCGATAAACCAGAATAGGGTAAAAATACCCATAATCAATACACCTGAAGTGAGCGTCACTCTCTCTGCGACATAATAAAACATCGCCAGGATGAGGATGTTATAGAAAATATGTTCGTTTGTAATGACCTTTTTGAGAAGATTAGAGGAGATCCATTGGGTCATCTCGTTTAACTTATAACCGTTCTGCTGAAACATGTGCAGAAAAAACCGAAAGCGGTAGAGAGAGTATCTGATAAATACGGCAATCATCAGAAAGATTAAGCCGTTAGTAATGAATGAGTAAATTTCCAAATCAGCAAAGAGGTTTATTGGTACTATGAGTCATAGGTCGATTCTAAGAGATCAAACCTTTATATTTAATCCGAAATATAGTAAAGGAATGATGATGGTAAATCAGTGATACCTGTCTTTTGTTCCGCAACTTTCTGAAATAAGAAAATCATACAGTTGCGAAGTTTCAAAAGATAGTAAAGATCTATGATAAAGTTGGGTGATGAGCCATGATTATTGATTAACTTTCTGTCAATGCAGCGGATGCTGAAAAGACGAATTGAATTTTAAAGAGATCAAACCAAAAATATGAAGCTAATTATCCCGATGGCCGGTCGTGGAACCCGTGTTCGGCCACATTCACATACAACACCAAAGCCTTTGTTGCCGGTTGCAGGGACAATGATCATAGAGAGAATCGTTGAAACGTTCGCGCGGACACTGGACCGGACCATTACCGAGATTGTCTATATTTTGGGGCCTGATTTTGGAAAGGAGATTAAAACGACACTTTCGGAGATGAGTAAACGCCACAATGCAAAGGCTACATTCAGAGTTCAGGAAACTGCGCTGTGAACTGCTCATGCCGTTGGATGTGCATCACCGGATCTGGATGGTGAAGTCATCATCGTCTTTGCCGATACACTTTTTGACTCGAAAGAGAAAGTTTCAGTGGAGGATGCAGACAGCGTAATTTGGCTTAAAGAGGTTGACGATCCTTCACGTTTTGGTGTGGCTGTACACGAGGACGATAAAATAACCGGGTTTGTGGAGAAACCAAGTGAGCCGATTTCAAATCTTGCAATCATCGGCGTTTACTATTTTCGTGAAGGTAAGGACCTGATGAGGGAGATACAGTATCTGCTGGATAATGATGTGACCGGACATGGAAAAGAGTATCAGTTAACAGATGCACTGGATCGACTTTTGAAAGATGGGAAAGTGTTCAAGAAGGCGACTGTTGATGAGTGGCTCGACTGCGGTACACTTCCGGCCTGGCTTCAGACGAGCGGTGTTATTCTTGAAAAAGAAAATCATGGCCATCCAACAATTGATGGTGTGAAAATTCATCCACCGGTTTTTATCGGTGAAGGGATTCAGTTAAAAAACAGAGAAATCGGGCCAAATACAGCGATAGAGTCGGGAGCTGTAATCAAAAACTGTCATATTGAGGATTCGATCATTCAAAGCGATGCAAAAATCTACGGATCAAAGCTAAAACACTCGACCATTGGGAAAAGGGCTGAAATTGAAAATGTAAAAGGGGTTGTTCACGCAGGTGATGACTCAGTTATTTCAAATGAGTAGGCTGCAAAAGTAAAACAGTGGAGTGGTTTATTAATGGCGTTGTTTCACCGGCTTACAGAAGCAGGGCTGATTCAAACCGGGGAGAGAAATCCGGTATGATAAATCGGTTGGAGAGTGGTGGGATAGGGTGTCCTTTTGGAGTGAAAATAGGAAAATAAGGATGTGCAAAATAACAGAGCTTTGATCGATATTCCTGATACACATAGCAGATTGTTCAAAACGATCGGTAAAGTGGCTGAAGAAGCGGGGATGCGTGTATTCGTGGTTGGCGGATATGTGCGTGACTACTATCTGAACCGGTCCATTGAACAGATTACAGATATCGATTTTGTAACGGTAGGGTCCGGAATAGAGCTTGCAGAGAAGGTGGCCCGAACTCTAAGGGCTGAAAATATATCCGTTTTCAAACAGTTTGGAACTGCACAAGTTAAATACAAAGAGCTTGAACTCGAATTTGTAGGAGCCAGGAAAGAGAGTTATCGTCGTGATTCCCGAAAGCCTATTGTGGAAGATGGGACACTGGAGGATGATCAACTCAGAAGAGACCTGACAATTAATGCGATGTCCTGGTGCCTCAATCCGGACAACTATGGCTTGTTGATCGATCCATTTGAAGGGATACAGGATCTCAAAAGAAGAGTTATACGCACTCCGATTGATCCGGAAACGACTTTTGAGGATGACCCTTTGCGCATGTTGAGAGCGATTCGCTTTGCATCACAACTTGATTTTTATGTGGCCGAGGAAACCCTGGAGTCGATTAAAAAGATGGCAGGGAGATTATCGATCATATCCAAAGAGAGAATTGCTGACGAAGTGAATAAGATCGTTCTCTCACCGGTGCCTTCAAAAGGTTTTGATCTGCTTCTTGAAACAGAACTATTGGAGCAGTTTTTACCGGAGATGGTGAAGTTGGTGGGAGTTGATGAGATAAAAGGACAACGGCATAAAGATAATTTCTGGCATACACTTGAGGTACTGGATAATGTAGCAAAAGTATCGGATGATCTATGGCTGCGATGGGCTGCAATACTTCATGATATCGCAAAACCGCCGACCAAAAGGTTTGTGGATGGAGTTGGCTGGACTTTTCATGGTCATGATGCACTGGGGGCCAAATGGGTGCCACGATTATTCAGAAGGCTTGGATTGCCGATGGATGAGAGAATGAAATATGTGCAGAAATTGGTCAGGCTTCACCTGCGGCCAATTGCGCTGGTATCAGATGAGGTAAGTGATAGTGCAATCCGGCGATTGCTATATGAGGCCGGTGATGAGATTGAGGATCTGATGATCCTATGCAGAGCAGATATTACCAGCAAAAATGAATGGAAGGTCAGGAAATTTCAGAAAAATTTTGACCGTGTAGAACGGAGGATCAAAGAGGTTGAGGAGAAAGATAAAATCCGCAACTGGAAAAATCCGATTTCCGGTGAGGAGATTATGAAAGAATTAGAAGTAGGGCCAAGTCCATTGATTGGTAAAGTAAAAGATAGAATCAAAGATGCGATCATGGATGGCGAAATCCCAAATGATTATGATGCGGCTTATCAATACCTTGTTGAAATTAAAGATCAATATAAAGAAACCGATTTGTCCTGACAGATGACCGGTTAGAAATAAAAAGGATGAATTCCATGTGGATTGCCAATTCTTACGCAAAAATAAATCTGGGTTTACATGTGTTGGAAAAACTGCCAACCGGTTACCACCGGATAGAGACAGGGTTCTGTTTTATCGAATGGAGTGATCGGTTTGAGGTGGAGGAATCGGACAGATTCATACTGAAACTGTCGGATGAGAAGATCCCCGTGGATGAATCCAACTTGATAACAAAAGCATACAGAACGTTTGAGCGGTATGTTGGATTAAAAAAGGAGTACCGCTTTAATGTCACAAAAAATATTCCTGCCGGCGCAGGAGTGGGAGGCGGAAGCAGTAATGCGGCACTCACTCTTCGTATTTTGAACAAACTGGAAGAGAGTGCACTTACTGATGATGAACTGGTAGATCTGGGTCGGGGGCTGGGTGCAGATGTACCTCTCTTTATCAAAGGTAAATGTGGTATCGGAACCGGACTGGGGCATGAAATTGAAGAGATGAATATACAGCCTGATGGTTGGATTCTTTCTGTATTTCCGGGATTTGAGTCATCAACACCGGAGGTATATAAACATTCTGTACCAAATCCTGAGCCGGACTTTCTGATCAGGAGTATACTGCAGGATGAGGAGATGGATCAGTGGCAATACCTTTTGCAAAATGATCTGGAACCGGTTGTCATTTCAAAGTATGAATTGGTTGGGAATATCAGAGATCAATTACTGGATCTGGGTGCGGTCTATTCTGCCATGAGCGGTAGCGGTTCCACGATATTTGGAATTTTCGAACAGGATTTTGTTGCAATTCAGGCATATGATTCGTTTCATAAGTTGGGATTTCGCGTCAACCTGACGAAACCCGGTTTTCTGCCGGATATGGGAATCTATAGGAGTGAAAAGTAAAAAGTGAAAAGTTGGAGGTGTTTACAGAATTTGTACCAGAAATATATTGAGAGAAGCTTATAGATCTGTATTCTGTATTGATATTTTAATGACACACTTCTCTACTTTTCACTTTTCACTATTTTATCAATTGTTCTGATTAAAAATAAATTGAACCAAAATACCATGACAAAAAATAAGGAGAAATTAAACCTGCGTACCGGAATGGACGTGGATTCTTTTAGAGAAGATATTAGACAACACCTGCGCTTTACGCTTGCAAAGGATGAATATTCAACAACCGACTGGGATAACTATAAGAGTGTAGTTCTGGCGGTAATGGATCGGCTTAATGACAAGTGGATCAAAACTCAGCAAGGGTATCATAAAGATAATGTAAAGAGAGTTTACTATATCTCGATGGAATTTTTGATCGGCAGATTGCTCGACAATATGCTTGTTAACCTTGGTTTGCAGGATGTGGCAGCTGAGGCAATTGCCGATGTAGGCCTCAACTATGATGAGGTGAGAAATGCCGAATGGGATGCCGGTTTGGGTAATGGAGGTTTGGGGCGGCTTGCAGCATGTTTTCTGGATTCCATGGCAAC
>SKZL01000342.1 GCA_007127395.1 Balneolaceae bacterium | reverse complement strand
TTCTTGTGTTATCCGAATATCCTTCCATTAATGAGAGGGCAGTATTCAGGTCACTCAAAATGAGTTGATAGGTATCAGCAACCGAGCTTCTGGAGAGATCCGGAATGAGATTAAAATCATTGTTCTCAACCGGCTCTGTCAGGAGAGGCAATCCGTGAGGTGAAGTGGTATCAAAATGATATCCAAATACCCTCAACAGATCAAAATAGGCCAGGGCTCGTACAGCATGAGCTTCACCCAATACACGATCTCGATTTGAGAAGGCATCATCCTCAATCCCGGGAACTTCAGCAATCAGAAGATTGGCCATATTCACAACACGGTAAATATTGACCCAGGCGGTTCCAATCCAGAGGTTGCTGATTGGAACGGTTCCGGAATTTACTTCCAGTTGTGAGTCGAAGAACCCCTGATACCGGGCATTATCAGCTGCGAGGTCCGGGCTTAATGTGAAGTGGACACCGTAGTAGGGGTTTACTTGCATACGAGAATAGGCTCCGAGCAGAACGGCTTGGGCGGCTCTGCCATCGGTAAGCACGGTTTCAGCATCAAGAGATGCTTGTGGTTCGGTATCCAGTACATCACAGGATATCAGGAATACCGTAAAAAATGTGAGTAGTATTATAATAGTTTTTTTCATGGTTCCTGTTGTTTAAAATTCCAGATTGATACCAAACGAAATCGTCCTGACCTGCGGATGAGTTCCAAAATCAGAACCTGCTACCAATGGGTTTCTTGAATTCTGATTCACTTCCGGATCCAGGCCCGTGTAGTTGGTAAATGTGAGCAGGTTTTGACCCTGAGCATAGAGCCTCAGACTGCTCATTCCAAAACGATTCACAAGATTTGGGGAGAAATTGTAGCCCAGTGTTACACTCTTGAGACGCAAGTAAGAGCCATCTTCAAGCCATCTGGATGAGTACTCTCTCCAGTTCTTATTGGTGAGGCCGGCCCTTGGAATATCTGTCTGATCTCCGGGCTGCATCCAGCGATTATCCGCCAGTTTGTGGTTATTACCATCCGGCAGCGGGAATATTCCCGGAATACCGATCCGGCTCCATCCCAGGTTTTCGTAGGATGCACGGCTATGATTGAAAATTTTGTTTCCATAAGTAAACTGGAGTAATGCACTAAGATCAAACCCTTTGTAGGCAAAGGAGTTATTCCAGCCACCGAAGAAATCAGGCTGTGCATTACCGACGGTGCGCCGGTCGCCGGAGTCAATGACTCCATCTCCATTTTCATCAATCCAAAGCATATTACCGGTTGCCGGATCTACACCATTGTGATCAATGAGATGGAAGGTACCGATCGGCTGGCCGACAGATAGAATATGTGAGTCGTTGAGGATCTGATCATCAACCACCAGTTCCAATACTTCATTTTGAATAAATGAGATGTTAAAGCTGGAGGTCCAGGTAAGATCTCTTCCCGAGAGCACGGCACCACGGATATCAAATTCAAAACCTCTGTTTTCAACTTTACCGACGTTCTCAGTTACACTTGAAAATCCGGAGATACCGGGGATCAGTCGGTTCAGCAGAAGATCATCTGTGGTTTTGATAAAGTAGTCGGCACTGATGTTGATACGATCTTCGAAAAGACCGATATCGATCCCAACATCGAGCTGACGTGTGCTCTCCCATGTGAGGTCAGCATTGCTGAGTTGGGTTGGCACCAATGTTGGTGTGGAACGATAATCGGAAACACCAAACAGGCCTCTGGAGGCAAAGTTACCGATGCCTTCCTGATTTCCTGTGATACCGTAACTGATTCTTGGTTTCAGCTCAGAAAAGATACGCTGGTTATCCATAAAACTCTCATTGGTGACTCTCCATGCAAGCGATGCAGAGGGGAAGAAACCGTAACGGAAGTTGTCACCAAACCGGGATGAACCATCCATCCGACCGGTGGCTGTAACCAGGTACCTGTTGTCGAATGAGTAGTTTGTACGGAAGAAGTAGGATGCAAGACCCCAGCTTGTACCGGATGTTGATGCTGATGTAACCTGAGCCGCAACACTTAACTTGGTAAACTGATCACTTGGAAAGCCCTGTGCATTGATGGATGAGAAGTTTCTGTTAGAAGACTGAAACGACGTACCTGCAAGTGCATTTATGTTATGTTGATTGAAAGAATTGGTATAGGATAGATAATTTTCAATCATCCAGGTAAAGTCCTGAGTGGTCAGATAGTTTCCAAAACCGTTAGCTTGAGCGTTCCTTGACTCTCTTGAGATGATTGGTGTATAAGCCTCGTCATCCAGGCTGATATAATCGATCGAGAGAGAAGACCGGAAAGTAAGCCCGTCCGTGATGGTTGCTGTACCGAAGATCGATCCGATGCCCCGGACAGTACGTGTGAATCGCTGATACTCTTCAGCGATCAGAACCGGGTTATCCAGCATCCACCAACCAAAGTAGTTGAATGGGTCAGCATAACTTCCATCATCTTCGTAAACCGGCATTAGTGGGTCTCCGGCGAGCGTATTGATGACCACACCATAGAGGGAGTTGTCATTGATGGTTCGATCCTGTATCGTTCGGTTTAGTGTAATATTGGTTCCAAAATCGAGCCAGTCTGTTACTTGCGTATCCAGGTTTACACGGGCACTGATTCTTTCAAAACCGGTTCCGAGTTGAACACCCTCCTGGTCAAAATATGAGAGAGATGTATAATATCGGGTGTGATCTGTGCCACCGGATGCCGTAAGTTCGTAGTTAGAGATTGCAGACGTTTTGAATATCTCATCGTACCAGCGGGTATTCTGTATATCCGAATCATTCGGATCATAATCCCAGATATCGGAGACGTGAGTGTCTGAGTAGTTTGTGCCCAGGTCTCTGTTGTCCTGAAGTGCTGCATCATTCATCATGGCCAGAAACTCCTGAGAGCTCATCATGTCTATTGGATTGGTGATATTCTGAAAACCGGTATACATGTTAAAACCGATTCGTGATTGTCCAGCCTCACCACGTTTTGTGGTAATTAGAACAA
This sequence comes from Balneolaceae bacterium, assembly GCA_007127395.1. GTDB lineage: Bacteria > Bacteroidota > Rhodothermia > Balneolales > Balneolaceae > Rhodohalobacter. Next base: position 2,940 of record SKZL01000342.1, on the reverse strand, counting down.
CACCATTTGCACCTCTTGAACCATAAATTGCAGTAGCTGATGCATCTTTAAGAATTTCAATCGATGCAATATCGTTTGGGTTCAGGTCGGCAAGAGAGTTTGTTGACTGTCCGCCGGAAAAAAGTCCCGAGAGATCTTCTGAGATGATAGGTACGCCATCAATCACATAGAGAGGTTCACTGCTTGCAGAGAGAGATGTTTGCCCTCGAATATTCATGGTGATTCCGGCACCCGGAGTACCTGATGGGCTGCTTACGAACACTCCTGATGCACGCCCCTGCAGTGCTGCATCCAGACTGGCAACGGGTTGATTGGCAATTTCATCAGCAGAAACGCTGGCAATGGAGCCGGTAAGGTCACTTCTGGTTTGAACACCGTATCCAACCACCACAACTTCACTCAAAAGTTGCTGATCGACCTGCAATACGATATTCAGTTCTGTTCTATCGCCAACCAAAACTTCCTGTGTTCTGTATCCGATAAATGTGATGATCAGAACATCATCCGGTCCGGCAGTTATAGTAAAGAGACCGTCCGGGTCGGTAACAGTTCCTTGGTCAGGAAGAGCTGCCACACGAACAGTTGCACCGGCAAGAGGTTCACCTGATGCTTCAGAAACAGTACCTCTGATCTCTCTCTCCTGAGCCAATGCATCTGTAATCAGCACCGGGACCATCAGAAAAAGAAAGGCAGAGATTTTTATCATTTGTAACAATATTGATCTCATAGTTTATGAGTTATGTTTGGGTTTATAATCAAGAGACGAGACATGTTTTTAAACAAAAATGTCACGACGATACTGAATTGCAAATAATTCTATGACTTTATTCAAATAAGTATCAGAATGGATTGCAAGGGTAAATGAATACGGGTATTTGAATAGAAATGCAACAAAATCCGCGGAGATAAGTAATCTTTTTAGGTAAAAGCGCTTTTGTTATAAATTTTTTAAGGAAATTTTGGGGTTATTTAAAATATTACGGTGTTATTACAATCTGATCTGCTGAAATTTAAGGATCAATTTATTTTTTTAACCACTCTTTAAGCTCTTTCAATCCACTGTTTCCCGGAGAACCAAGATGTGAATAGCTCTCTCTGAGATGGTTCCAGTCTGGATTCGCAGCATTTTTTGCAGACGATTTGATTTCAAGATATGCTTCCCGGAATGAGTATCCTTTCAACTTAACCAGTTTGTTCGCCTCTTCAGCAGCAAAGATTTCAGATGTACACGCTTGTTCGAGGTTCTTCTGCAGAGGGGTCAGATGACGGATTAACAGACGGCATGCAGACAGGGTATCCATACAGTTTTGAATGGCATTTATCACCGGCTCTTTGGTGAGTTGAAGGTCTCTGTGATAACCGCTGGTGAGATTGGCAGTTATAGATTGCAGAGTGGCCATGGAGCCTGAGAGTTCGGCATGCCTGCCCCGAATCAGCTCGGCCAGATCCGGGTTTTTCTTTTGCGGCATAATGGATGAACCGGTAGTAACATCATCATGAAGATCAAAAAATGGAAAACCCTCGCCGGTGTATAGGATGATATCAGAAGCGAAGCGGTTCATGATGGATGTAATTCCAAACAGATATTGAACCAGTTGCAGCTCAACCCACCCTCTTGAAAGCTGAGATGTTGTAGAACAGATGATGGGACTCCGGAACCCTAAATCCTTCGCTTCTTTTTCACGATCTAACGGAAAAGTAGTGCCAAAGCCGGCGGCAGTTCCCAGCGGGGATCTATCGATAAGGCTTTTCACCCCTTCAGACGCATCCAATTGAAGAAGCATCATTTCAATATAGGCCCCTGCCCATAATCCAACGCTGCTTAACATAGCTTTTCGGGTGTGAGTATATCCGGGCATAGGCAGCTTTTCATACTTTTCTGCAAAATCCAGGAGTTCAGCGGCTGTTTGGTGAAGTGAAGTCAACAGGTCGGATAACTTCTCTTTTTCAAAGAGTCGCAACGCTGTAAGAACCTGATCATTCCGAGATCGCCCGGCATGGATCTTTTTTCCAAGGTCGCCCAAATTTCGGACTAGCTCATTCTCTATGGCTGTATGCATATCCTCATCCTCTATGAGGATCTTGAATTCCCCCCTTTTCCAGGTTTCATACAGAATATTCAGCTCCCTCTTCAGATTATTCAGGTCGTCGTCTGAAAGCACTCCGGCTCCATTTAAAGCTTCTGCATGAACAGTAGATGCCTTCAAGTCGTACGGTACAAGTACCTGATCGAGCAGATGGTCTTTACCGACGGTGAAGGCTTCCATCTCTTTTTGAGCATCACTCTTCTTTTCTGAACCTTCCTTTTCCCAAAGTTTTGACATTTTATACGTTTATGGATTTATGAGTTTATGAGTTTAGATCTCAGTGCCGTGAGTACAAACACATAAACAAGCCTGTGCTGCAGGCAAATAAACGCATAAACGACCAAGTTCGACACCGATATCCGTTCTTACATTATAATATTATTTCGGAACCATATTTTTCTCTACGGTGGCTTTTAATTGGTATGCCGTTTTTTGGGGGAGATTCCAAAGTTCTATAAAACCCGAAGAGGCGTTCTGATTAAAAGCTGCAGATTTATTGAAGGTGGCCAGATTTTCATCAAAAAGCGAATATGGAGAAGAGAGCGCAACGGCGTCACAATTGCCTTTATAGAGTCTGATAGTTACTTCTCCCGTTACCTTTTTGTTCTGTTCATTGATATATGCCCGGATGTTATCCATGACCGGTTCATAATATTTAGCACCATAAATCAGATATGCCCATTTTTGATCCATCAATGTTTTCAACTCATTCTCTTCCCTGGTAGAGACCAGCTGTTCCAGGTTTTTGTGAGCTTTTATCAGAATATGAGCTGCCGGATTTTCATAAACACCTCTCACCTTTAGTCCGACAACCCGGTCTTCAATCAGATGGAAAACCCCTACACCGTGGTTT
>SKZL01000213.1 GCA_007127395.1 Balneolaceae bacterium | reverse complement strand
TATTTCACGATTTATTAGAGTTTTTAAATAAATCTCAAAGTGCTTCAAAAACCATTGCGGAAGCACCGCCTCCACCATTACAAATTCCGGCACAACCATATTTTGACTTGGTTCTTGCCATTGCATGTAGCAGTGTTACAATGATTCGTGCTCCGGAGCAACCAATTGGATGGCCAATACTGACGGCTCCACCATGAATATTAACTTTGGATGAATCCAGATTCAATAGCTGATTATTAATCAGTGAAACAACGGAAAAGGCCTCATTGATTTCAAAAAGGTCAATTTGATCAATTTCCAGTCCTGCTCTTTTCAGAGATATCGGAATAGCATCGGCCGGTGCTGTAGTAAACCACTCCGGAGATTTTGCAGCACTTGCATGGCTTAAGATCCTGGCTAATGGCTTTAAATTCAACTCATCTGCTTTCTCTTCACTCATTAGTAGTACAGCTGCTGCACCATCATTGATACTACTGGCATTTGCTGCCGTAATGGTGCCATCCTTATCAAAAACAGGGCGTAGTTGTGGTATTTTATCGAAGTTTACCTTCTCGAGCTCTTCATCCATTTCAACCATGGTCGCGTCACCTTTTCGGTTTCTGACCTTTACAGGTATAATTTCATTTTTAAAGTATCCTTTTTTATGAGCTTCAATGGCTCTTTTGTAGGATTCAATTGCATAATTATCCTGCATCTCCCTGCTGATATTACACTCTTTGGCACATAATTCACCGGCATTTCCCATATGATAGTCATTGTAGACGTCCCACAAACCATCTTGTATGATGCCATCAAGAGCGTCAGTATGTCCTAATTTTGATCCAAATCGCTGTTTTGTGAGATAGTAGGGGACATTACTCATGCTTTCCATGCCACCGGCTACCATGATCTCATTTTGGCCAAGGGCTATCTGATCTGTAGCGATCATAATCGCTTTCATTCCGGATGCACATACTTTATTTACGGTTGTGGCCGGTGTTATGTCTGATAATCCGGCTTTTTTCAATGCCTGTCTTGCCGGTGCCTGACCAATTCCGGCTGTAAGTACATTCCCCAAAACTACTTCATCTATCTGATCCATTTTAATGCCGGCATCTTTGATAACTTGATAGATTGCGGCAGACCCCAGCTCGGGTGCTGTAAATGAGGATAAACTGCCTCCAAAAGAGCCAATTGGGGTTCGTTTAGCAGATACTATGACAATGTTTTTCATAATGACTTTTGTGTTTTATTAACTGCTGATGGCTTGTTCCAGATCGTTTATCAGATCTTCAATGTCTTCTATTCCAACAGATAATCTGATGAGAGAATCTTTCAACCCTGCTTCTTCGCGTTTCTCTTTTGGGATAGATCCGTGTGTCATAGATGCGGGGTGACTGATGAGTGACTCCACGCCACCAAGGCTTTCTGCAAGCGTAAAAATTTCCGTTTTGCTCATTACAGACACTGCTTTCTCAATGGTATTCTCCTTCATTGAAAAAGAGATCATGGCACCGTAATCACTCATCTGCTCACTTGCCAGTTGATGTTGCGGATGATTTTCAAGTCCCGGGTAATAAACTGCTCCAACTTTTGGGTGATTATCCAGGTATTCAGCAATTTTCTTTGCATTTTCTGTGGATCTCTGCACTCTTACAGCAAGTGTTTTTATACCCCTGAGAGTCAGATAACAATCCATGGGACCCGGTACGGCACCGGTTGTTTTAACCTGAAATCGAATTTTCTCCATGAAACTGCTATTAGAAGATGCAACAGCTCCTCCGATAACATCTGAATGTCCGCCGAGGTATTTGGTAGTTGAGTGCATCACTACATCGGCTCCCAATAGCAGTGGCTGCTGAAGATATGGAGAGGCAAATGTATTATCTACGGCACTCAAAATATTCTTACCCTTACAGAGATCACTTACTCCTTTGATGTCGATGATCCTAAGGAGGGGGTTGGTTGGTGTCTCGATCCAGATCATTCGGGTTTGATTTGTAATCGCATCTTTGACTTTGCCGATATCTGTCATATCAACAAATGAGAATTTAATCCCATAATTTTCATATACCTGAGTAAAGAGGCGATATGTACCACCATAAAGATCATTGGTTGATATGATATGATCTCCAGGCTTAAACGTCTTGAGTATGGCATCAATCGCACCTACTCCACTTGAGAAACAGGCACATTCATCAGCTTCTTCAAGGCCGGCAATTAATTTCTCAAGAGCTGTTCGGGTAGGGTTCCCGACTCTCGCATAATCATATCCCTGGTGGTCATTAGGAGCTTTTTGGGCATACGTAGACGTAAAAAAAACCGGAGGCATTACAGCCCCGGAGGTCTCTTCAGGTTTTTGTCCGGCGTGAATCGTTTTGGTATTAAATTTCATTTTTTAATAATTGTACGAGCGTTCAATTAATTCTGCTTCTTCATCCATTCCGTTCTCAATATATATTTGACGGAGTACAGTCATATACTCAAGATTATCCGGATTCATCTCTGCAAGTCTCTCCCATAAAGAGAGTGACTTTTCTGTAAAGTCGTTTGAGATCTCAATGAATTTTTCCTGATCCATTTCCGGTGTATCAGAGAGTTCTGACAGCCTGGTAAGAGTTGCTGCTGAGTTTTTATAGAAAGCAGCCATTCTATACACATTCTCTTCATTCACAGGTGTGTTATTCATTAGAGTGTCGAAAATGGTATCAATTTCTGAAGCTAAATCGATAAGAGTTGCGGCAGTTATGTCAGACTCTTCATCCATTGGAGAAAACATCCCTGATTTCTCTTTAAATTGAAAGTATAGCTGTGTGGCCAGTGCTTCCTGATAATTGTATCTTGTCGGATACTCCTCAGTCAATTGTTTAAGGATGATTACAGCATCATCGTGGCGATTACTGATCATATATGTATTTATCAAACCATGCAACAGATGGTTATCGTCCGGGTATTCTGTAACCAGATCTTCATACATGCCAACGGATTCATCTGTTCGTCCGGCTTCCAGATATAAATATCCCAGTTTTTCTTTGAAGGCCATGTCTCCATTTCCGGATATTTCGAGCGCCGTTTCCATTGTCTCAATCGCATGATGAATGGATCCTTTTTCATAGTATGTTGTAGCCAGTAAACTGTATGTAACCATGCTATCAGGTTGCAAGGTAATGGCATTGTAAAAATGGCCAAGTATCTCATCATAATGATCAATCGAAACATCATTGCGTTCGGTTTGAAGTAATCGGACACCGCTATTTTGTTCTTCAGACCATGCCTTTACAACCATACTTTGAACGATATCTGATTCCGTTGAAAGATTATATAGGTTTCTGTAGACAGGCATACGATCGTTGGGGTTGGCCATTAGGTCTGCGAGGCCGATAAGCAATTCTCCTTTTTCCACAATAAGTTCATGATTATCAGGATCTGAAAGCAGCTGATCATCAATCTGCTCGATCCGCTGATCAATCTGTTCCTGATACGATAGCTGCTCCTCATTTTGAGATTTTTCAAAATAGGTGCAGGAAACGGCAAAAAAAATCCCGAAGGTAAGCACCAGGCTTACCATTCGGGTTGAATAAAACTTCATACTCTGATATTTAAATGGTTGAATTAATCGAGCCCGGCTTTTTCCATAGCATCAAGTGCCTCTTCTTCCATACCCAGGCCTGTATAAACCTGGAATAGGGAGTGCCAGTTTTCCGGATTATCCGGGTTGATTTCAGCTGCACGCTCGTAATAGATTCGGGCTTGTTCCAGATTTTCACGTGCGCGATCGTCATACTCAGCTACCAAATCACTGCTGTCAACAACATTGTTTCTTCTTTCGAAAAGATTTGCAGCACGGTTTTGGTAGATGATAGCCAGAATAAAGTTAGCTGATTCACTTTCCGGTTCAAGCTCTACAACTCTATGTAGTTCACGCAGAGCTACCTGAGTGTACTCATCGATTTCGGCTTCCATCTCCTCAATTTGTGCCTGCATTTCTGCAATTCTGGTCTCAATTGCCTCACGCTCTGATCCTGAAAGGTTTCTGGCCTCAATGTTAAGGTCAAATATCTCCCGATAGAGTTCTGTTACCTCTGAGGTTGCCCGATCAACACTTTGATATATCTGTGTGCCCAGTACTCTTCGGTATTGTGGATTATCAGGATCTTGTTCAATTAAACCCTCAATCAATTCAATTGCTTCATCTCTTTGACCGGATTGAATGTAGGCATCTGCAAGGAACTGAACAAAGCTTGTCTCCCCCGGATACTCTTCCATGGCCTCTTGTGAAAGATTGAGTGCCGGTTCGTACCTGTTGTCAACAAGATAGAGGCTGATAATAAACTCATAGTCATCGATTCCGGGCCTTTCTAGCATGGACATTGCCTTCTCATATGAAGCGATGGCATTGTCAATATTGTCCATCTGAAAGTAGGTAGATGCCATTACCTGATAGGTCATCGCACTGTCAGGATTGATGGTGACAGCATTATAAAAGTGATCAAGAGAAGTTTGGAAAGGATCCGGTGTCGCACTAAACAGACTGTCATCTGTCTGAATGTTTACACCTGCATTGTATTCGTCAGCCCAATAAGCGATCACAGTGTCGTAAAGATCTTGAAGCTCTTCGGGTTCTTCTTCCAGGCCAATCATCAGCTCTTCAGCCGTTTCAAACGAAATTCTTGCTCTTTCATAGTAAGATCTTCGCTCTGTTGGGATATCATAAGTGTCAGCCCATGCTGTGAGCACGACACCTTTATAATAATGTGCTATGTAATTATTGGGGTCTTCTGTTATAGCGTCCTCTGTAATTTGAAGAGCAGATTCAAAATCACCTGTGAAAACTGCGAGTGTTACATCATTAACAAAAGGATCGGTAGTTTCACAAGCCCAAAAGATTCCCGCCAACAAAAAAATGGGTAATAATATTCTAAATTTTTTCATGTTGTAATAATATCGTTCATTTTGGTTGTATTTATCATTACAAAGTAACCATATATGTAGGATTCCGCAATATGTAAGAGGTTTCTGTCTCAATTTAATGAATCTAATTTGTTTCATTGATTGTATATTGCTGTATCACTCGTAAAGTTTCATGTAAAGTTTAAAAAAATGAGCAAAAAAATTGTTAAAACAGATCTGGCACCGGATGCGATTGGTCCTTATAGTCAGGCTGTGATTCATAATGGACTGGTTTATTGTTCGGGGCAGATACCGCTTATTCCGAAAAGTATGGAGTTAAACAGTGGAAATATCAGGGAGCAGACGGATCAGGTGATGAAAAATTTATCTGCTGTGCTTACTGAAGCAGGAAGCAGTATGGACAGGGTACTTAAATGCACAATCTTTTTAGCGGATATGGACGATTTTCCTTCGGTGAACGAAGTTTATGGCAGCTATTTTGTATCGAATCCTCCTGCACGAGAAACTGTTGCTGTCAAAACTCTGCCCAAGAATGTGGCGATTGAAATCAGTTGTGTTGCTTTTATCTGAATTAATCCTATTTAGAGGATAAGAGTATTTGAGCGCAGGTAAGCTTGAACAGTGCTTTTTATCCGAAATATTGAGCAGGGTTGATATGAGTCGGATCAGACTGTATGAAATATGATAAATGCAGGCTTTCTGAAAGTCGCTTAAATCCTTTGGATCAGTAACTAAGGGTTACTTCTCTTGTTGTTCGGTTTCCGACACCATCGTATACATCGATCTGAACCCTGTTTTGAGATAGAGGTGTAAAGTCTGGATTGTAATAGATCAGTAGATTCTTTTCCGGATCATATTCCACGACTCCTCTTTCTCCATTAACGGTAATGGTCGATCGCCGGTAATCAATACCGGTTAGCTGATCTCTGGCCGGTATAATGACAATGGAGTTTCCTGCAAGGTTACGGTCGATCCTTGCCCTGCCTATCCATGGAGCAGTATCATCTTCTTTTAAAACGAGACTACTGATCTCGTTCAGGGTTGCACGCAGATATCGCCCTGATTTTTG
>SKZL01000175.1 GCA_007127395.1 Balneolaceae bacterium | reverse complement strand
TACAGGAGAGGACGCGCAATGGTTATCAGAGCCGTGGCAAAAAAAATCTAACCTAATCCGGCATCAGATTTAATTCTTCTCAAGCTTCAGCAGGCGCTCCTCCAGGGTGTCGAGACGTTTTTGTATGTTATTTAACATATGAATGATCAAAACATGGGTTTTTTTCGCATCAATTCCCACTACACTTTGATCACTTGCAATCACTTTTTCGATTTCAATCTGTTGATCTTCCGGTATATTTAACTCCATCTCTTTCTCTTTTCTAATATTCATTTACTGTTATTCCGATTCAAAGCCGTTTTTTGCAAGGTCTTCAAACCCACCTACATTATAGACATGATCAAAACCTTCCTTCTGCATAATTCTGGCGGCCTGTCCACTTCTATTCCCTGACCTGCAGTAGAGATAATAGGTTTTACTTTTATCCAGAGACTCTACCTTATCATGAAATTCTCCGGATAAAAAATCGTATTGAAAGTCGGTTATCGACAGATGGCTTTGATCAAATTCTCCTTTTGTTCGGACATCGATAACCACGCCTCTCTCTTTGTTTAATTTTTCTCTGAATTCTGTCGCATTGATATCCACTTTATCTGAACTTGAAAATATATTTAACATAATGAAACCTGTTCCTGCTATTAAAATTAATGATATTGTTATTATAACTATTCTATACATCTCGTCTCTTTTTTATCGGAAAAATGTAAAATAGAAAAAGAATACTGAAACTATCAGAAATACGATGGTCATACCTCCTCCTGCTTTAAAGTAATCTCTGGTTTTATAACCCCCTGCGGTCATCATCAGTGCATTTACCTGATGAGTCGGAAGTATAAAAGAGTTCCCTGCATTAACGGCTGCCAACAAAACCAATGGCCTCGGATCCACACCGGCCAATACTCCTATTCCCACAACCAGCGGGGCCAAAACAACGACAGCCCCAACATTTGACATCACAAGGGAGAAAATGGTCGACAGTATTGCAACGGTAAATAGCAGTATGATTAAATGGCTCCCCTGCACCACACTCATGACTGCTTCAGCCAAAAACTCTGCCGTACCGCTATTTTGCATGGCAATACCTAATGGTATCAATCCTACCAAAAGAAATACAACTTTCCATTCAATCGCTCTGTATGCCTCCTGAATGGTCATTACATTCAGCAATACCATTACCATTGCCCCTGTCAGAAATGAGATTGAAATTGAAAATCCACTCATTGCAAGTACAATGGCCAGCAGGAAACTGCCTGCAGCCTGCCAGGTTTTGGATGGATCTTTAGACTCTACAGAGAAAGGAGTGGCCACCACAAAAGGATCGGTGGTCTGTAGATTTTTTATATGATCCCACGGCCCGTAAATAATAAATGTATCCCCTGCACTAATCACATAATCGGAAAAATCACCCTCCACTTTCTCTCCTTTGCTAAATAGCATAATGGGCTCAATAGCGAACCGTTTACGCATTGAAAACTGCCTGATACTCTGACCAACCAGTTCGGATCTTGGTGGCACCAGAACCTCTACAAATCCCGATTCATGGGGGTCATCCATTCCATCAAAAAGCTTGTGATTATTATTTGGTATTAATTCATACTCCTCTGCATAGTGCTGAACAGCCTCTTTCTCCCCAAATAGTGCCATGGTCTGACCGGGCTCAATGACGGTTTCCCTCCATGGTGCATAATTCAAATAATTATTCTTAGACAGAGCAAATATATTGATCTTGTAACGGCTCCAAATACCGGACTCTTCAATTGTGAGTCCGGCCAGTTTACTGTTTTCCGGCACTTCAAAAAATGCAATATCTTTTTTCAGGTTAAACGCTTCAATCACTTTTTCCTGCTCGGTTTTTTCCAGGGCTTCTCCTGATGTACCCTGTGGAAGAAATATCTTGCCAAAAAACAGAAAGAAAAGGATGGCTGTAATCAGTAAAACAATACCAACCGGTGTAACGGCAAACAAACCATATGGTGCAAGATCTGCAGCTTCAAGCAGGTCATTGGTTAAAATCAGGTGCCCCGACCCAACCATTGTAAGTGTGCCGCCAATGATAGCCATAAATCCGATCGGCATAATCAATGCAGAAGCTGAAACACGAATCCGCCGGGCTATGTCGATAATACTGGGGAGAAAGAGGGCAGCTGCCCCAATGTTCTGTATAACCCCCGACAGAGTACCCACAGAGAGTGAAAGTGTCCCCAATACCCTGTTTTTGTTTGATCCGACACGTTTTAAAAGCCACTTCGAGAATCGTGCCATCATTCCGGTTTTTGCAACCCCTTCACCCAATATCATTACTGCGATCATGGCTACAACTGCGTTACTGGAAAACCCGGACAGCGCTTCTCCGCTTGTCAAAATTCCACTCCAGCTCAATGCCAGCATCGTAATAATTGCTGTTACATCTATTCTGACAATCTCTGTAACCAACATGAATATTGTGAATGCCATTATGGCAAGCACGATTATAATTTGGGGTTCCATGACTAAATATTCTCCACTTTAATTATGTTTAATTTCATTCCATTCACTCTACAGTCCATTCTGATCTGATCAATACGGGAACTCTCTTTAATGTGTATCCAAATAGATATTGATCTCTTCTCTTGCTTCCGGATCCTTAAATTCATTTATCGAGTTCACCGCATCTTCTATTCTCATAAAAAACTCGGGTGAATTCTCCTTTTTAACTTTTCTCTTTATCATATCCCGCACTGTTGATTTCACTTCTGCCAGTCTCACATTTACTCCTGATTGTTCAAGGTCATGGATCACTTCAAGTAGTATATCCAGTCCGGTTGAATCCAACTCGTTAACACCATTAAGGTCCAGAATAAGGCAGGATGTATCAGGGTGACCCTGTATCACCTCCTCAACTTTGGTTTTAAAATAGTCTGCATTAGCAAAATGAAGCGGAGCATCAAATCTGAAGACCAGCAGATGGGGGTTTTGTTCAGTTTTATATCTACTCACATTTCGATAAATCGTGGTACCCGGTATCTTACCCATTACCGAATATTTTGGTCTTGCAGATCTGTATAACAACATGATCACCGAGAGTGTTACTCCCAACAATATACCCTCCTTAATGCCTATAAAGAGCGTTCCGGCAAATGTTGCCAGCAACATATATCTGTCATAATGGCCCAATTTCCATAAATTTTTGAATTGCTCCATTTCGATCAAACCAAATACGGAAACCATTATAATAGCAGCAAGAACTGCATTTGGCAGATAGTAGAATATGGGTGTCAACATTACCAGTGTAATTGCCACTGTAAAAGCACTTACCAATGATGCAACTCCTGTTTTGGCACCTGTATCATAATTCACTGCACTTCTTGAAAAACTGCCCGTAGAAGGGAATGACTGAAAAAATGATCCTGCAATATTTCCAGCACCCAGAGCTATTAACTCTTTATTTGGATCAATCTGATATGATTTTGATCGTTTTTCAATGGCTTTAGCTACTGCAATAGCTTCCATATAAGCGACTAAAGCGATTGCCAGTGCCATTGGGAAGAGTGCTGACCAAATTTCCAAATTCATTTCCGGTATAACCAGTGAGGGAAAACCCTTGTTGATCTCACCTACGATAGATACTCCTGATTGGTCGAGGCCTGTTGAGAAAATTAATAGGATTCCTGCAGTAACAGCCAGAATTGGCCCCGGGATCTTCGGATAACGTCTTTTCAATAATAGTATCAACAAAATTGAAATTACGCCAATTGCCAATGTCCAAATGTGAATTGCAGATAGCTGAACTGCAACGCCATAAATTACATGATGTAAACTACCGGTAATTGATTCAATGCCCAGCAGATGATGTAATTGGCTGATTCCTATTACAATTGCCGCCGCCGATACAAAGCCTGATAATACAGGATGTGACAATAGATTTACCAGAAAACCCATTCTTAATAAACCAAATGCCATTTGAAGTAAACCAACCATAAGAGCCAGCAGAATACTCAATGCAATATGCTCTTCCGGTGAATTTGCAATCGGTGAAACAGCTGCAGCAACAAGTAAGGCAACCAATGCAACAGGTCCAACTGAAAGATGTCTTGATGTTCCAAGAAATGCGTAGATGATGAGAGGTACAAGTGCTGCATACAGACCATACTCGGGAGGTAATTCAGCAATCAAAGCATAAGCCATCCCTTGTGGAATTAACATGACTCCAACAGTGAACCCTGCGATCAAATCGCTTTTGAAAAACTCTTTATTGTAGTTTTTCAAAGAAGCAATAAGAGGTATCCATCTTGCGGCCATGTCCGATTTAGATTGCATCTTTTTACTGTTTAGGTCTGGTTTGGTAGATTGATTTGTTGTTTTGTTTCAAAAAAACCGGCCGGCAATTTTATGATTACCGGCCGGATTAATCGTCGCACTTTATGCCGGTCAGGCCGTTTGTGCTTTTTTAGCATTCTCGATTTCGTCATCAATCAACGCTACTTTAAAGCCGTCCCTTTTCAATAGGGCCGCAGCAACCGCGGATCGACCGCCTGACTGACAATGAACATAGTATTTTGTTCCTTTATCGAGATGATCTTTGTTGGGCAACAATCTGGTGTGTGCATAGTTTATAGAACCTTCCACATGAAACTCTTCATATTCTGATCCTTTTCTAACATCCAGAACTGCTTCGTCATCACCGATTTTGTCCAGAATATCAAATTTTACAACCTCAACTGTATCAAATTCACCACCCTGAGTTTTATAAATTTGAAGATCTCGATCGTTTACATAGCCTTTCACATTATCCAGGCCTATTCTAAACAGATCTCGAATTGCTTCTTCCAGTCGATGCTCTTCAACAATCAGATAGATATCTTCCTCTTCAGTGATATAAGAACCTGCAACTGTGTTAAACTGCTTGTTCAGCGGAGAGAGTAGTGAACCGGGAATGTGTCCGGCTGCGAACTCATTTCTCTCTCGGGTATCAAGAATGACTGAATTATCTCTCTTTGCAACTTCACCGAGCTCTTTTGTTGTTAGTCTTTTCGCTTTTGGCAATCCTCCAATTATAGCCGGACCAATTTTATTATCTCTTTTCATTCTTGCGAAATAGAGTGGCGGCTCGGGCTGACCTTCAAGGATAAAGCTGACGAAGTTGTCCTCGGAAGTAGCTGCTTTCAGAGAGTTGTTATAATTCAGTTCATAACCGACTGTTGTTACCGGAATTGCACCCAGAGCTTTACCACAGGCACTTCCTGCACCGTGTCCCGGCCACACCTGAACATATTCGGGTACATCTTTGAAAGATTCTACCGTCTTAAACAGAGTTCTTGCTGATGGTTCCATCACATTTTCTTGTCCGGCTGCTGATTCCAGAAGATCCGGCCTGCCCACATCACCGACAAACACAAAATCACCTGTAGCAACTCCCATTGGCTCATCAGACGCAGCACCGTCGGTCACAAAAAAGCTTAAATGCTCCGGAGTGTGACCCGGTGTGTGCCAGGCTCTAATGGTAATATTTCCGATCTTGAACTCATCACCATCTGTCATCAGTTCATAATTATAATCACTGTTTTTGAGCCACTCATACTTCCAGTCTTTATCACCTTCATCAGATGCATATACTTTTACTCCACGCTCTGCAAACTCCCGAAGCCCGGATATATAGTCTGCATGAATATGTGTATCTGCCGCTGCAATAATCGTTAGATTCTCTTTTGCCGCTGCATCAATGTATTGGTCGATATCTCTCATAGGATCGATTACAACCGCTGTTCCATTGGCTTGACAACCAACGAGGTATGCATACTGTGCTAATTTATCGTCAAAGAATTGTTTGAAATACATGTTATTTGTCCTTTTTGTTTTTGTTTGTTTAGATTTTTTATTGAAACCTCTTAATGAGGCAGTTTATCCCTTAAAACTCCATATGTATATGTACCTGCCAGAGCAGCCAGGATGGGTATAACCATAATTGTGAGACCGCTGCCCAGCAAGGCAAACATAGGGCC
>SKZL01000021.1 GCA_007127395.1 Balneolaceae bacterium | reverse complement strand
TTGAACCCTTTGAACCCTCTGAACCCTCTGAACCCTTTGAACCCTTTGAACCCTGAACCCCCGGTAATCGGTTCTCCGGCCCCGGGCCAAAAAATCTTTAAAACTTAAAACTCCCTAAAATGAATAAACGGCGAGATTTTCTGAAAAAACTGGCTGCCGGTGTGGCAGCGGGCACCTTAATACCACTAAGTGTGGCAGCAGAACGCGGCAGAGCATATAGGAGTGATGCTGAAGAACGAGAGATTACACCATTTCATGTTAAACTGGGAATATCCAGCTACTCATACTGGCACTTCTATCCGGAGAGAACTCCTTTACGACATGTGATTGAAGAGGCCTCCAGGCTGGGGGTAGGTGGTGTTGATGTTTTGCATCGACAGATGGAGAGTGAGGAGCCAAAGTATATTCATGCACTAAAACGCCATGCATTGATCCATGGTGTTCATCTGAACTGCCTTTCAACACATCAGGACTTTGTAAATCCCGATCCGGCTGAACGCCAAAAAAGTATTGATGATACCATCCGTTTTATCCGTCTGGCTCACGATATGGGAATTCCATGTATCAGAATCAGTGCGGGCCGGTGGGGTACAACCGGTAGTTTTGCAGAGCTGATGGATTTAAGAGGTATCGAACCGCCGATTGAGGGTTATACTGAGGATGATGCTTTTGGATGGTGTATCGATGCGATCAGCCAGATCATACCGGTTGCTGAAGAGCACGGAGTGATGCTTGGCCTTGAAAACCATTGGGGTATGACACGAACAGCAGAAGGTGTTTTACGCATTATGAATGCTATAGAATCACCCTGGCTCAAAGTATTATTGGATACCGGAAATTTTCTTGAAGATACCTATGAGCAAATAGAAACACTGGCCCCTCATACGGTGTTTATTCAGGCAAAAACTTACTATGGCGGCGGTCGCTTTTATACTCTCGATATTGATTACAATCGTATTGCCGGGATCTTGCGAGATGTTGACTACAGAGGATATATCTCTATCGAGTTTGAAGGGCATGCACCCAATGCAGAAGCGGTAGCACAAAGTATTGATATGCTAAGGGGTGCATTTGGGGGAGTTTGAGTTTAAGAAAGTTTTGACAATACCGATACTCACTAAATAGAGTGTGGATCAAAAAAAGTGAGATATCTGAGCCTCTGAAATCTTAAAAGAATTGGCATTTGTGGCTGAAAAGAATAGGTATAAGGCGCTATTTGAAAATGCTGTCAGCGCACTATTTATAGGTAAACCTGACGGTACTATTGTTGAGGCCAATGATGCCGCATGCAGGATGTTTGGCTACACCGTGGAAGAGTTCCGTAAGATTGGTCGGGATAGGGTTATTGCATCAGATACGCCGAGCCTCAAAGAGAAATTAAAAGAGAGAGATGAGAAGTACGGTGTGTCCGGGGAATTAATAGGTATAAGAAAAAATGGAGAACGTTTTTGGTGTGAGTTTTCATCGTCCATTTTTGAGGGGATAAATGGTGAAAAGTTTACCACTGTTATGATGATTGATATCTCTGAAAAGAAACAGACAGAAGTTCATCTGAAAAAACTGACTGATGAATTATCAGGAATCTTTAGCTCTGCGCCTGATCTGATCTGTACAGCCGGTTTTGACGGATATTTTAAAAAAATAAATCCTGCTGCGAGTGAGTTGCTTGGGTATAGTGAAGAAGAGCTTTTATCTCAGCCTTTTATCAACTTTGTTCATCCGGAGGATATCAAAAAAACTGCAGATGAGTTATCCGTACTTCAAGAAGGAAAGTCGAAAAATAATCTCGAAAATCGCTACATCACAAAGTTTGGCAAGATCATTTGGCTGTCTTGGTCAGCAAAAATATCCTATGAGGAAAAGCTGGTTTATGCTGTCGCCAAAGATATAACCGACCAAAAAGAGCTTGAAATTTTGCACGACCAGGCAACCCGTCTTGCAAAGATCGGCAGCTGGGAGCTGGACCTAAATGTCGGGAAAATGTACTGGTCTGCCATTACCAAAGAGATTCACGAGGCAGATCAGAATTATTTACCTGATCTTGAGAAGACAATTCATTTATTTAAAGAGGGTGAAAGCAGGGAGAAGATTAAAAATGCCATAAAAGAGGCTATTGAGCATGGAAAATCCTGGGATCTGGAACTTCAGATTGTAACTTTGAAGGGAAATGATCGGTGGATACAGACCATTGGAGAGGCTGAAAACGTTGATGGTACATGCGTAAGGCTGTACGGTAGTATTCAGGATATTAATGAAAACAAAACTATCGGGGAAAAACTCCGGTCAAAGACACGCCATTTGGAGGCCATATCCAAACTAAACAGTGCTCTTCTCAATTACAGAGAGTGGGATAACGCGCTGAATGAAAATTTGGAAGTGATTGGCGAAGCGGTACAATCTGACCGTGTTTACTATTTTGAAAATCATTTTCATCCCGAAACGGGAGAGGGTTTTACCACCCAAAAACTGGAGTGGTGTAGAGAGGGGATTAAATCACAGATGGGTAATCCCGATCTCGAATCAGTTTCTTTTCGTGAAGTTCCGGAACTCATTAAACCCATGTCAGATCAGCAGCCAAGTATGAGGATATTATCGGAATTAGATCCGGGTTGCCTGACCCGTCATGTGATGGAGGATCAGGAGATAAAAGCATTTTTGTGCATCCCTGTTATGGTAAGAGGGAGGTTTCACGGTTTTGTAGGATTTGATAACTGTACCGAAGAGCGATATTGGAGCGATGAAGAGGTGGAGATGCTCAAAACCATCACATCCAATCTGGCTATTGCGGTCGAAAGAGATTTTGTTGATCGAGAGTTAATGGAACTTTTCAAAGAGAAAAATTCCATTCTTGAAAGCATATCTGATGCATTTTATGCAGTTGATGAGAATTGGAAAGTTACCTATTTCAATAAAGAGGCAGAAAAATTAACCGGAGACAGGTCTGATGAGGTTGTTGGTAAAAACCTCTGGGAAGTGATTCCGGGTGCAGTTGGAACAATCATCTATGAGAAGTTTCATTATGTAATGAGCGCCAGGGAAGCTCAAAACTTTGAATTCCACTATCCTCCTCTTGATTCCTGGTTCGAAATGACGGTCTATCCCTCTGAAGGCGGGATATCTGTCTATTTTAAAGGTATCAGTGAACGTAAAGAGTCCCAGAAAAAAATCCAACATAAAACCAGGCAGCTGGATGCATTAGCAAAATTTAGCGGTTTGTTGATCCGGGAGGATGATTGGATGTCTGCGTTGCAAAAATGCCTTGAAGATTTTGGAAAGTCGGCTCTCGCGGACCGTGTCTACTTTTTCGAAAATGATAAACTGGACGATGATGATCCCGTGACAACCATGCGGATTGAGTGGGTACGGCAGGGAATAGAGCCACAAATAGACAATCCGGAGCACCAAAATCTTCCATTCAGTGAGATCCACTCTTTTATTCAGAGATTATGTGAGAAAAGAATCTATAATCACCGCGTAGATGAGATTCCGGATAAGAAATTCAACCGGTTTTTGCTTAATAAGAATATACTCTCTATTCTGGCATTCCCGATTTTTACAGGTGATCGGTTTCGTGGGTTTATCGGCTTTGATGATTGTACAGTAAAAAAGGTATGGAGCCAGAAGGAAGTGACTTTCCTTGAAACAATTGTCATTAACCTGGCCACGGCAATCGAAAACAAGGAGACTGAAAAGAAAATCATCAGGAAAACAAAACAGCTGGATGCAATTGCCCGGTTCAATGGAATGCTGATTAAAGAACCTACTGCCTTACAGGCACTTGAGAACTGTTTTGAAATGTTCGGGGAGATCGTAGATGCCGACCGTGTGTACTATTTTGAAAATGGTATTGTAGAATCAACGGGAGAGTATATTACTTCAATGAAAATTGAATGGACAAGAGAGGGTTTTGAGCCGCAAATAGATGAGCCTGAAAACCAAAATATTCCTTTATATAGTGATCATCCTTCTATTGATGTGATGGCTCAGAATAGACCCTATATAAAAATAGTTGATAATATTGAGAATGATTTTTTCAGGAAATTACTCCGGTCACAGGATATCAAATCTGTTTTGTCCATACCGGTTTTTGCGAATCAGACTTTTAGTGGTTTTATAGGGTTTGATGATTGCAGAAACGAAAGAGTGTGGAATGATGAGGAGATCGGCTTTTTGAAGACGATTAGCCTGAATCTGGCGTCTGCATTGGAGAATGAACTTTCCAAAGAACAGATTCTCTATAAATCCGATTTGATTGAAGCAATTGCCACTATCAACAGTACATTTTTGGCATTGGAAAATTGGAAGGATGCCCTGTATCAATCGTTCAGGATTATCGGGGAATCGGTAAATGCAGACAGGGTTTACTATTTCGAAAACCATACCGATCCGGAAAGCGGAAAATTACTTACAAGCCAAAAACTGGAGTGGGTTAAGGATGAGCAGATCATCCAGATTGATAATCCGGAATTGCAAAATGTTCCCATGGAAATCTACAAGGAGTTTCTGGAACTGCTCAAGTCGGAACAAGCGTTTTCGGGCCATGTGTGTAATTTTCAGGACGCAAATCTTAAATCGATATTGGAGTCTCAGGATATTTTATCCATTTTGATTATTCCAGTTTTTGTTAAACAACAGTTTCACGGGTTTATCGGTTTTGATGACTGCACGATTGAAAGAAACTGGACAGAAGAGGAGTCTTCGTTCCTGAAGTCTTTGACAACGAATCTTTCTTATGCTATTGAATCTTATCAGGCTGATAAAGAACTCAGAAGCCTCTATGATGAGCTGGGATCAAAGGTTAAGGCACTTGCAGCTTCTAATGAAGAACTGGAGCAGTTTGCATTTGTGGCGTCTCATGATCTTCAAGAACCTCTTCGTATGATAACAAGTTTTTTGGCACTGATCGAACGAAACTATGGCAAAAAGCTGGATGATAAGGGCCGCTCATATATCCGATACGCTACTGATGGAGCCAAACGAATGAGGCAAATCATATTGGATCTGCTCAACTACTCTCGTGTTGGTAAAACGGATCTGGAGAAAACGGCTGTAGATCTTAATGAGATTATTACAGTTGTATTGTCATTGAATAGAAAAATTATTGAAGAGAAAGAAGCTCAAATTACATGGGATGAGTTGCCTACTGTGCATGCCGTTTACAGTCAGGTTCAGCAACTTTTCCAAAACCTGATTCACAATGCACTCAACTATCAAAAACCGGATCAAAAACCGGTTGTTCATATTTCATTGAAGGAAACATCACAAGAATGGAAGATTAATGTCATGGATAACGGTATTGGAATTAAACCGGAATACCAGGATAAAATATTCAATATTTTCCAGAGACTTCATACTAATGAGGAGTATAGCGGAACCGGTGTAGGCCTGGCGATATGTAAAAAAATTATCGACGAAAATGGCGGTTCAATTGGGGTTGTTTCTGAAGAGGGGCATGGCAGCACATTTTATTTTACCTTACCAAAAGATAGTATGAGTGACGTTGAAGAGGGACTATAGGTCCATTCTTTTTAAAAGCGAATCAGATTATTCGTATGTTGATTTTTTAAGTTCAGCGCATTGCTCAAAAATAATAACTGATATGAAATCGACATTCTCCCTCCTGATCCTGCTGCTTATCTGGCTTAACCCTGTAAACCTATACTCTCAGCCGGTGGTTTTGATTGTCTATCATAGCGAAACCGGGAATACAGAGTTGATGGCTGGAGCAGTGATGAGGGGAGCTCATGATGTTGAGGGGGTGTCTGTTGTTTTAAAGAGTACCGCCGATGTGACAGAGGCAGACCTGCTGAGCGCGGATGCGATCATCGTTGGAAGCCCGGTCTATAACGCCAATGTCTCTCCGGAGATCTCTTCATTTCTTGCATCATGGCCGTTTGAGGGGGAGCCGCTGAGAAATAAGATCGGAGCTGCATTTGTGACAGCTGGTGGAATCTCTGCCGGGGAGGAGATCGTACAGATGAACAT
>SKZL01000329.1 GCA_007127395.1 Balneolaceae bacterium | reverse complement strand
TGGCATACAGTACCGGGAAATCGAGTTGATCATCATCTGCATCCAGTGAGACAAACAGGTCAAAGATCATATTCAGAACCGCATCTGGACGGGCATCTGATCTGTCAATTTTGTTGATCAGAACGATCGGCCTGTATCCAAGTTCCAATGATTTACGAAGGACGAATTTGGTTTGAGGCAGCGGGCCTTCAGCCGCATCTACCAATAAAATCACACCATTCACCATCTTCAGAATACGCTCCACTTCACCGCCAAAATCGGCGTGACCTGGGGTGTCTACAATGTTGATTTTTGTCCCTTTCCAGAGAACCGCTGTGTTCTTGGAACTGATGGTGATTCCCTTCTCTTTCTCCAGATCCCCCGAATCCATCACTCTTTCGGCTACTTGCTGGTTCTCTCTGAATGTACCGCTTTGACGCAGCATTTGGTCGACCAGTGTTGTTTTCCCATGGTCAACATGAGCGATGATGGCGATATTTCTGATATCTTGTGACATAATTAGGTTTCCTCAGCCGTACTCCTTTAGATTAACGGCCATTTATAAAATTAATTTTTCGAAAATTGGACAGCCTTAAATATACAGGTATTTTTTGTTAATTCAGAGAGTGGAAACCTCAAAGGCGCAAAGAATGTGTGATTTTTTGCTCTATGGAAGATATTTGTGTACTCAATCTGGTTTGACTCTCATCTCTCCTGCTATTCTGACTCCATGAGTACTCCTCTCAAAGTCTGCTCATGCATAATCCATGATCAATCTTTATTCTTTTTCACCGGTGTCTTGAACATCCCTTTTACAGTTTGATCCTCTTCGGCGTCAAACTCATCCAGGCCGAGGCTAATCGATTCAGGGTTAGGGTTCAGCCGGAAGGTTTTGGCGATACGGTCCCAGAATGAGAAGAGTAAATCCTACATAATAAACGTATACGTATACTTCACCATAAACGCCCTGAAGTCGCTTCGTGGCATTTCCGGCAGTGCCATCTGACGTATGTTTGTATTCAGGTTTTCATTGTAAACGATCCACAAATCGTGCCCTTCGCTAAAATTGTATCTGAATCGCGCATTGGTTGAGAATGAATCAACTACACTGTTATACTGCAGAAATAGATTCGTAGAGATCTGTGTGTTGAATGGGATTCCCAGTCTCAGTCGTGCCAGATGGGAGTTAAATGTTTGATCTCTCTCAGAAAAACGCACATTAACGTAGTTGTAAGTACCCTCGATCTCCAAATGAGGCGAGACACTCCAGGATGGTCTTACTGATAAAGAATACCCCTTTCCATCAAAAAACCCGCCGGCTTCAGCATTTACTCCAACACGAAATAGCCCGGCTCTGGACATCCGGTAATTGGCAGTTACCTGATAAAACGTATATTCCCCATCATGAATAATTGTATTCTGATCCAGATTGAATGGGAAAAGAATATCCTCATAGGTTCGTTTAATACCAATACCCCCATCAGCACCGGATTTGGTCATAAAATCCCACTCTGCCTCCAATTCAAAAGTTTCTATAGACCAGTCACTGTTTCTGTAAAAAAGATCTCCCTCTACCTCCACCGCATTCGAAATAAAACGCGATTCATCCCCATGCCGGTAGGTATATGAGATCTCCTGATTGAACTGTGTGAAATCTGTACGTCGCAAAAATCCGACACCCGGGTTGTAATCTGCTCCCGACCATACCACTCCGGTGCTGTATCCGACTCCATCACTCAGCCGTTTCTCAAACAGCCCTGAAAAACGGCCACTCGCACCCGGACTCCAATCCCGATCAACTCCCTCACTTTCATCGAGTGTATGTGCCCATTGAAATGTCAGATAATCGTCACCATACAACCTGAATGACCCATCAATACCGTATGCAATATTGTACTGGCCATCTGCCCCGATCCGGGTCGTTGCGATACCACCGGCATAGGAGTATGGATTGATCACCTGCCTTCTGAGCCGTATAGCCCCAAAATTTTCCATCGGCTGATCCCCTTTTTCATCTGTCTGCATATTCAACACCCCCAGATCCCAACTCCCCACGCGGCCCACTACCCGTGCCCCTCCCAGGATACGCACCATTTCACCGCTATTGGTAAGACCTATACGCCGGCTGTGAAACAAACGGCTTTGTCCGCCGGTCCGAAACTCAAAAAGTCCGGCCCGTTCCTGAAAAAACTGGCGTTTTTCAGGGAAAAAGAGTGAGAACCGCGTCAGATTCACCTGTTGATCATCCGCTTCAACCTGGGCAAAATCGGTATTGAGGGTCAGATCCAAAGTGAGGTTGTTGGTCAGACCATATTTAATATCCAGCCCTGCCTCTGCTTTTTGATTATGATCAAAACCATACGCTGAACCGCTCTCCTGAAGCGAGCTGATCCTTTCAAGGCCACCCATCAGGTAGGGTCGGATATAGACAGGCCTCTCGCTCTCAACACCACTCAGGGAGATCTTTTGCATTCGAGATGGTTTCAGATATGAAAAATTCACATTCGGTTCAACTGCAGGAAAAATGGCCCGCTCTGTCTTTCGAACGATAATGCGGTGCATAGAAAGCCCCATAACCACTTCACCATCATCATCCTGAAACCGTAAGCTTGAAAAGGGAATCTGCATCACAGCGAACCAACCCTCTTCATTAACCGTAACAGCCACATCCCAAAACGTGTCAAAGTCTGCGTTCAGCCATGAACCGACCGGACCTGTTGCATCATTGGAGATCGCCACATCCCTGCGAATACCCGCCGGATTGGTCGAAAAGACCATCGCATTTTCGTTGTCATTGAATGTATCGATCATCACCTCAAAGTAATCATCACTGCCAAATCGGTCTCTGATCAGCACATTCCCCCTGATTCCATCCGGGTTAGAATCATATCCTCTCATCGCAAAATAGAAATAGTCATCATCATAGGCTGCCAGAAACTCTGTCCTTTCACTCGGTTGAGCCCCGAAAACAGGTTCATGCATCACCACCGGAAACGGTTCAATATCCTGCCAGGCAGCATCAAAACTAAGGCCGTCCATCACAATCGGTTCGGTTAACCGGGAGATCGGAATAGGTTGATCAGATTGAGCCATCACTGACGTTACAAATATCAGAAGAGTAAGCGCTAAACAAAGGGGGAATTTCATAACAGTTAAATTCTATATACTTTAATAAACAGGAGTTGATTAATGCCCATTTCAGAAGTCAAGGTTTGATCTATTTCTAATGTACTTTGCATAACACAAAGTTACCCCGGATTAACCTTTCGGCGTTCATCATAAAAAAAGTTCAACTCATTCAAAGGGGGCACTGAAAAACCTCCTCAGAGTATCAGCTTATGCTATACTTCAACATATTTAATTTAAAATATAGATGTGTGCGCTAATTTTTCTATGATTAGATGAGAACTATATAATATTTTACAAAATCAGAGATCCAACATTTTATCTCTTCCATGCGTGTTTTTTCAAATTAATAAAAACGGATATTGAATCATGAATCTTAAGATCAGCGAACATCGTTTTATTGTATGTGGTGCCAGCAGCGGTTTTGGCCTGGCAACTGCTAAACAGTTACTAATTGAGGGAGCGCGGGTAGTGGCAGTAGCCCGAAGAGGTGATCGATTGCAAGAACTGTATGAGAGTTTTAAAGATCAGGTTGAGCTCATTGAAGGTAGCCTGATCTACAGCGAGACTCTCGAAAAGATTGAAAAAGCTGCCAAACAGGGACCTTTTCATGGAGTTGTATTCAATGCGGGCGGACCACCAACCGGTACTCCGTTGCAAACCGATATGAAAGACTGGGATTCCGCCTGGCAACTGGTGATGCGCTGGAAAATAGATCTGGCTCTGAAACTTGCACCCATATTGAGAGAAAAGGGGTATGGGCGTCTGCTTTTCATTGAGAGCCAGACCGTGAAACAACCTCTGCCCTCGCTGGTACTTAGCAATGCGTTCCGTGCCGGTATAGCGGGTTTTGCTAAATCACTGGCTCTGGAGATTGCAAAGGATGGTGTAACGGTCAACCTGATGGCTCCCGGTTCACACGAAACCCCGGCGATTGAGAGGGTGATCAAAAATAACAGCCAGACAATGGGCGTCTCCTATGAAAAAGCAAAGGAAGATTTGGAGGCGAAAATACCTGTAGGCAGAATGGGAACTGCAGAAGAGTTTGCATCACTCGCTGCATGGTTGTTGTCGCCGCACAGCAGTTATGTAACCGGCCAGACCATCAGCCATGATGGCGGTGTTGTAGCCGGCCTGTTCGGTTAATGCAAAAAAATTGTCGGCTGAACCAATTTGAATCAAAACGGAACCGATCGCTATTAAGGCTGAACCAAACAGAATCGTAACTGAATAATCAGAAGGACGGCAGAACCAAACAGTTCGCAACTGAATAGTCAGAAGGACAGCTGAACCAAACAGTTCGCACCTGAATAATCAGAAGTAAAGCAGAACCAATAATCACAACGGAGCTGAACTGATCTGAATCACAACAACACCAAACAGCCTTACAGCTTAACAAATCTGAATCACAACAGCATTAAACAACTTTACAACTTTACAAGTCTGAATTACAACAGCATTAAACAGCCTTATATCTTTACAAATCTGAATCACAACCTTTACACTATTTATGGCCTGGATACAGAAAGAGATTCAACTTCCCGCCAAATCGCGCGGGTTTCATCTTGTTACCTCGGAGATTTTAAATCAGATACCCGAAATTACCAACATTAAAACCGGATTGGCTCACATTCATATCAAACACACCAGTGCCGGTTTGACGATCAATGAAAATGCAGACCCATCTGTCCGCCGGGATTTTGAGACCCACTTTAACCGTATGGTCCCTGAAGACATGTCACTTTTTGAACACAACTACGAAGGTACCGATGATATGACCTCACATTTAAAGAGCTCCATACTGGGGCACTCGGTCACGATACCCGTTACCAACGGACGGTTCAATCTGGGCACCTGGCAGGGAGTATATCTTTGTGAGCATCGCAATCATGCCCGCTCCAGAAAACTGGTTGTGACTATCATGGGTGAGTCTCAATAGATCAGCTCCATTAGAGTGCAACATACCTGTTTCAGTTTTCGTAGTAGACCAAAAATGTAACAATCAAAATAAATTGATTCGATTCTTATCCAATTTTTGATTGCACTTTTATCAAGTCATCATGCGAACAGTTGAAACTTATATCATCATCAATGCTCCTGTAGAAACAGTATGGAAAGTACTTACTGATTTTCCATCATATCCTGAGTGGAATCCATTTATCAAATCGATCGAGGGCAAACCTGAATCGGGTTCAAAACTGAAAGTTATCATTCAGCAGCCAGAATCAAAGCCAATGACATTCAAACCCGTCTGTCTTGAGTGTGAAGCAAATCACACATTCAGATGGCTGGGCCATTTGGGTTTCAAGGGAATTTTTGATGGAGAGCATATCTTTCAGCTTGAGAAACTGGACAATAACCACACCCGGTTTATTCACAAAGAAAACTTCAAGGGGATTCTTGTTCCGATACTCTGGAAACAGCTTAATTCACGAACCAGGGAAGGTTTTGAACTGATGAACATCAAATTAAAAAAGAGATCCGAAAACGTTAGTTCAAACTAACCAAAAGAGATCGACGCGAACAGATTCATAATGTCTCATTATTCACCATCATATGGACCATCATCAAGCCCCCGATGATGATTAATGGAACCAGAAATATCGTTGAACGCCCAATCCATCTGTGCAGTTCTATTGTATCATAACGATACAATAGAGGTTGAACAACCAGAATCAACATAATCGATTCAAAATGAGTCATTTGGCTCTTGTAATTGATTTCAGCTTTTGAACCGATTACATTGCTTTGATATCAAAACCATTTGAAATTTTTGAAATTTTGAATCATTAATAATTTAAAGCAACACTCTGTTTATATGAAGAATTTGAAAATTGCCACCGTACAGTTTGAACACAGGAGCAAGGAGAAAAACCGCAACCTTGCTGATATGAGGCGAATTTGTGGCAAGGCTGCTGAGGAAGGGGCCGAAGTAGTGGCTTTTCATGAGTGTTGCATTTCGGGC
>SKZL01000396.1 GCA_007127395.1 Balneolaceae bacterium | reverse complement strand
TATTTTTTTTTTTTTTATTATATACCTGTCAGTTTGAACTCTATCTATACCCTTCAATATGCAAGTTCTCAAATGGGCTCTGAAGCGTTAATTCCAGCTTCTCATTCAACAATTTTTTGCTATTCTCATGGCTACTGGTCAATAGTGCTGCACCCAGTGCTGAAGCCACCTCTAACTTTGCAGAGTAAAATTCTTTCTCCGGAAACATCGTGGCCAACAATCGACAAAAAAAATGATTTTTTGAGAAGCCACCGGTTATAATAATCTGATTGATATTGCTGTTTCCAATCGCAAGTTTAATAGATTCTACCTGGATTGCGGCCAGATCCAACATACATTGATGCAATGCTTCCCGGTACGATGAAAATCGGTTGAGATCCCATTTTTGATCACCCTTTGTTGGAAATGGACCGGAACGGTTTCCTTTTTCCAATACTAATTTCTTCTCTGAGCTTGCTTCAGCAGCCAATTTTTTGAGAATAGTCAAATCCAGCTCGTCTTCAGGTTTCTGATGGTTTGCGCCAAAATGATCATCCATTTTTTTTAGCTGATGTGAATACTCACCACCAAGTAAAAAACGTGAAGATTTTACCGGTTTACCGGCTATGTTCATGTAAGTCAGACAATCACGATTTAACTCCTCAATAGTCAACGGATCAGTTGCAATGGGATTCATAGCCACACTCCAGGTGCCGGTCGACAAAAGCAAAAATGGATCATCAAAAACCTGCAGATAAGGAATCAGGGCTGCAGAACTGTCGTGAATGCCAATCCCGGTTTTCGTTCGACAATTTCCGATTTTGCAATCAAAACTTTGGTTTACAGGTTTGATCTCCGGAAGCAATTTCAACAGATCTTCATCCTTAAGCCAGCGGTGATATTGATCCTCTCTGAAATCCCACATACATGTATGACATCCGATACTGGTTTTTTCGATTGTTTTTTCTCCTGTCAATAGATAGCTGATATACTGGGGAAGAAACAATGACGTATGAATTTTTTTAAACAGATCAGGTTTTCGATTTTTTAACCAGTAAAGTTGCAGCCCGGCATTGAGCATTCCCAAGGATGGTGAGGCTGTTTCAAGGTTAAAGTGTTCCTGACCACCGTATTGATCAGCTATCTCATCAAAAAGTTCATTGGGATAAGGTTTCAAGTAGTTATAAAGCGGTGTAACAGGTTTGCCATCCTTATCGATGTGGACCATTGTGGCACCATAGGCCGAGATATTGATCGCTTTTACATCGATAGATCTGTCTGAAAGAGTATCATGCGCAATTTCCAGAACCCATCTTTTGATGGCATTCAAGTCATCACTAGGATAACCGTCATCGTCTGTTATCTCTTCAAATTCGGTTTTCCGGGTTTTTATAATAGAAAGGTTGTTATCAAACAGAAAAAACTTTTTGTTTGTTCTCCCGATATCAAAAACTGCCGTTACTGATTTTTTTGATGACATTTGCCTCTGTAATTTTTTTTGGACGATCCACTTTATCTCGAACTGGCGTTATTTAGCATAAAGATGGTTTATAATAATCGTACAAAACTTAACACACCCGGTCACAGCCCGGTGGCTATTGTATCCACGCCACGTTCTGCAATCAGTGATTTTCGAATATTCAATTTGCGATACAGTCCGATCGGATCTGCTGCAGCTCCATTTTGAATTCGGCTTTCACGCAAAAGAGGCCTTACATCCGTTTGATAGGCATCCTGTAAAATTTCCTGCGCCAGCACTACGTCATTATCTTCACGTGCCTGTTCCAGTTTTTCACGATCCACAAGCAGAGATTTTGCAAATGCGGTTTTAATGGCTTCAACCGATTGTAGCAAATCTTCCAGCGGATCCTTTACATTATGGCTCGCATCAATCATCCAGTCGATATTTGAAAATGTATGATCTGGATCATCACTGACCAAGTCTTCTACCAATTCACAAAAAATCAAAAAAAGCTGATACGGCTTGATCGCTCCGGTTGTCAGATCATCATCGGCATATTTAGAATCGTTAAAATGAAACCCGCCCAGCTTATTTTCCATTATCAGTGTAGCTACAATCTGTTCAATATTTGTATTGGGCAGATGATGTCCCAGGTCAACCAGGGATTTAGCTCGATCTCCCAGTTTTGAAGCGAGCAGATGTGACGTTCCCCAATCGGGTATCACTGTGGAATAAAAGTTCGGTTCAAACGGTTTGTACTCAATCAACATTTTCCAGTCGGATGGCAGTTCGTCATATATCTTCTTCATAGAATCAAGTGTTCGCCTGAACGCCTTTCTGAAATTTTGCTGTCCCGGAAAGTTGGAACCGTCAGCCAGCCAAATAGTTAATGCTTTTGAACCAAGCATTTCCCCATATTTAATGACTTCAATATTGTGCTCAACAGCCTGTTTTCGAACATCGCTGTGCGTATGTGAAAGAGAGCCATTTTTGTAGGAATGTTTCTGGATCTTTTGATCCTGAAAAGTGTTGGAATTTACCGCATCAAACCGAATGTCCAGGCTTTCTGCTTTCTGTTTGATCGCTTCCGGATCTTTGGGGATATCCCATGGAATGTGTAAAGATATCGCGCCACTCGAACGGTTAAGAGCATGCAACAATCCAACATCCTCAATTTTTTCCTGCAGATTACGAGGTTCTCCACCGATAGAAAACCTCCCGAAGCGGGTACCACCGGACCCCAGTGCCCAGCTTGGTATAGCGATCTGAAAATCACTCAGGTGTTCGATTGTACGATCGGGATTTATTCCCTTGTGAGTGAGCAGGTCGCTTATCAGCTTGTATTCCTCTTTATGATGATCAACAAGCCGTTTGTTACCCTCTTGAATCTGTTCCGCTGAAATCATCATAGCTTTTTCTCTTTCATCCAAAACGGTGCTGTGGTGAACCAAAGAATCATACCGATGAACATCAGCAATGTATGAACCTGAAATTCAATCACATTTTTAAATACTAAATACGAGGGTACCACTGTAAGTGCAAGCCCGATAAATGAGACTATTTTCAGTATCAGATTCATAATTCGATTCATTACGGGTTAAACTTTTTTCAGGTTGTGTGATTTATGGATGATTGTCGAAGTTGTTATTCATCCATTTATTTGCTCCTATAATTCGTAAAGTTCTATATGTCGCAGTACTAATTTTTCAATAATTATACTAAACACATCAGATCATTATCTCATAAAAGCATCTACCAAACCTCCATCAACCGGGATTATATGACCGGTGGTATTTTCAAATCTTGAGCTAAGCAGTAGGTAGATTGCTTCGGTCTGTTGTGACAGTGACATCTGTTTCTTTGTCAAAGTTCTCTTTGAATAATATTCAGCCAGTCGATCCCGCAAAGTTTCAGTATCATCATCCTTATCATAATCCATTCCATACTTCTTCAGCGATGCAATCACTCGATTTCTTGGGAACATACTGCTTCCCTCAACCACTGTTGCGGGTGCGACACCATTGACACGTATTTTTGGAGCAAGTTCAATTGCCAATTCCCTGACCAGGTGATTTGCTGCCGTTTTACTGGTATCATAAGCCATGCTGCCGATTTTTGGTACCACAGCGTTTACACTGGTTGTAATCACCAAGCTGCCTTCAATGTCCTGTTCTTCCCAGATTTTGGCGGTTTCATCAGCAACCAGGAAATTGCCTTTTACGTTAACGGCAAAACTGCGATCCCATTCATCATCATCTATTTTGCCGTTCTCGTCCGGTGTGGGGTAAAGGCCTGCGGTTACTGCAACATGATCTATTCCTCCATAAGCAAACAGTATTTTTTTAATTGCCGATTGAATTGATTCACGCTTCGTAATGTCACATTGCAGTCCAATCACATCACCCGAACCACTGATCCCTGAGCCTGCCACTCCGATTCCCAAGCCTATTTTTTTCAACATTTCACTGGCGGTTGCATCGGCTGTACCCCCGTTTAAATCCATAGCAGCAACAGTAGCACCTTCATCTATCAATCTTGTAACAAGTGCTTTACCAATACCACTTCCGGCTCCAATAACCACAACAATTTTCCTTGACATCTCACTTTCGGGAGGCATTCGTTTTAGTTTAGCCTCTTCAAGTGCCCAGTATTCTATATCATAAGCTTCCTGCTTAGGTATAGCTGTATAAGTACTAACCGATTCAGCACCCCTCATCACTCCGATAGCTGCACTGTAAAATTCTGCCGTTACACGTGATTCACTTTTGTTTTTCCCCCATGTGATCATCCCAAGGCCGGGTATCAATACAACTGTAGGATTTGGGTCCCGCATATCGGGTGAATCTTCATGACTGTGATTTTCATAATAACTTTTATAGTCTTTTCGATACTGTTTCAAACCGGTTTTAATTCCCTCTTTCAATTGATTCAGATTCTGATCTTGAGGATCCCAATCTACATATAGCGGCTTTATTTTGGTTCTTAAGAAGTGATCCGGACAAGATGTACCCAATTCTGCAAGTTTTGGTGCATCATTTGAATTAATAAACTGCAAAGTAACATCATCATCCTGAACTGTGCCGATAAAGCGATTTTGCTGGCTCACTTTTCCACGAATAAAAGGCAGTATTCCGGTGATCATATCGCGCCGTTTTTCTTCCGGAAGGGAGTGATACTTTTCTCCTCCAAACGAATTCATACCATTCTCATGTTTCGCAAGGTAGGCTGCAGCTTTGTTAATCAAATCAATACTTAAATCATAACATTCGCGATCATCGTCTGCCCAATTAATGAGTCCGTGTCCGCCTAAAATGATTCCTTTGATGCCGGGATTTTGTTCAATCGTTTCCTGAAGTTTAAGACCCAACTCAAATCCGGGACGCATCCAGTCGACCCAAGCAACCTCATCCCCATATATTTTTTCTGTTAATTCCACCCCATCTTCTGCGGTTGCTATAGCGATTACCGAAACCGGATGAGTATGATCAACAAATTTATATGGAATGAAACTGTGAAGAGGTGTGTCAATTGAAGGTGCCCTCGGATTGAGGTTGAAGGTGCAATGTGGATACATCTGAACCATCGAATCCTCCTCAGGAGTCTTCAAACCTTTTTGATCAAATGATTGATAAATATCTTGCAGTGATACTAATCTATCCTGGTAGAGTGACGCAAAATTGTTTTTTTTCGCCGTCCTTAAGTCACCTCCTGACCCCTTGACCCACAGCACATTTACATCTTCGCCTGTGATCGGATCTTTTTCTAAGAGTTTACTCGATGTATTTCCACCACCTGTATTGTTAATGTATGAGTCGATGCCAAGCAGATTTGAACGATAGACCAGTCGGCCAACCGGATCGAGATCTCTTGCTATACTTTCATCCCATTTATTTGCAACCTGTCTAAAATAATTTGAAACTGTACTTTTTTCATCGTCACTCGATTCGATGACATCTAAAAAATTGCGATCAGAAATATCCATCATAATATTTAGTTCGTTATTAATAATTATACGAATTCATCTTTCTCTGTAAAATAGTTGATAGTACGATATACAGAAATACCGCTATAAACCAACCCGGCAAACCAAGAAAATATATTTCGATGCCCCAATAAATATTCATTGCCAGGCATAAAGTTAGTGTAATTAACCAAGTTAGCCCGGCTGCCCAGTTAAATTTTGAACCGGTCTGTTCTGCATAGTTACTCATTAAATTTATTTTCTTAAAGAAGAGCACATCCAGAAATACCACAGCTCCCATCGGCATTAATACCAAGCCATATAGTGCTACAAAATCAAGTAAATTCATCACCAAAGCTGGAAAACAAGCGATAACAGATGTCAATAAACCTGTAAAAAGTGTTACTTTCCACCGTTTCCAGTTCGGTGTAACTGCCTGAAAAGCTAAACCTGCACGATATATAGTCGGGTTAGCGGTCGTCCACCCTGCGATTAGCACGCATACTGCACCTGCGACACCTGCACTGTTAAACGCAATCACTCCCGGAGCAACAGCCCCTGCTGCGGCTGCCATCAAAATGCCGGATGCTATCCATGCGAAGAAATGACCAAAAAACATTCCGGCAGCCGATGAGAAACCCATCTTCCAACTTTTCGCATATCGAAGAAT
>SKZL01000158.1 GCA_007127395.1 Balneolaceae bacterium | reverse complement strand
TCTCACAAAAAATATCATCGAAATTGCCCCACTGGCATATATGCGTGGACGAACTTTGAACAACGCGTTTGTGATTCTGGATGAAGCTCAAAATGCGACCAATATTCAGATGAAAATGTTCCTGACACGGATTGGGTTCAACAGCTGTGCGATCATTACCGGTGATATCACACAAACTGATCTCCCCAAAAAGCAGGAATCCGGCTTGATCTCCATTCAAAACATACTCCAAAAAATTGAGGGGATCTCATTTGTCTACCTCGACCAGCGCGATGTGGTGCGTCATAAACTGGTCCGGGATATCATTGATGCATACGAAAAATTTGAAAACAAGAAGAAGTAACCGACAGGAAGATCAACCTGAACGGTAAGAAGAAATAATTCTCATTCTATTCATGAAACCAGCCGTTGTAACCCCGCTCTATGAAGGGACCTTTTCAGTGGGTATTGACAAGCAGTTTAACAAGATTGGCAGAGATGATCTCCCCCACAAAGGATCGCTCAAGCTCTCCATCAATCCGTTTTTGATCCGGGATGAGCATCATACCATTCTTTTTGATGCAGGAATCGGGGATCTGCTAAGTGAAGAGTCCGACATTGATGTGATTCTGGACAACCTGTCTCAGCAAGGTTTATCAGAGCTGGATGTAACTCACATCTTCATCAGCCATCTGCATTACGACCACTTTGCAGGGTTGGCTAACCGCAAAAATGGATACTGGGATCTCACTTTCCCTGATGCAAAAGTGTATGTATCGGATGGCGGCTGGAGAAAACTGAACAAATATCTGCATAAACAACCGGAAGAGATCCAGGATTTTGTCCATTATCTGGAGAGTTATGCAGATCTTCATTTTTTACCGGAAGAAGAGTCCAATCCGATTCCGCCGGTGAGAGTCCGAAAAATTGGCGGACATACCGAGTACCATCAGGCACTTTTCTATGAAAATGGTGATTCCCGGTACCTGATGGCCGGTGATGTGATTGGCCGGCGAATTTCAATCAACAAAAACTTTGCAGCCAAGTTCGATTTTGAACCCAAAAAAAGTATGGAAACCCGGAATGAGTTGAAAAAAATTGCCTGCAAGGAGAAGTTCACGATCATGGCGTATCATGAAACGGATCATCCACTGTTCAATCTGATTGAACCAACCGAAAACAACGGTTATATTATTGAGAATCTATGACAGTAATAAGCGAACAACTTACACCGATCCTCCAATTTTTACAGAACCGTGGTTTTCCATCTGAGCCGGAAGCAGTTGTGATTCTGGGATCGGGACTTGGCGGATTTGCAGAGTCCATTCATGAGCCCGTTTCGGTTCCCTATTCGGAGATTCCCGGATTTCCGCAAACAACCGTGCAGGGACACTCCGGTAAGCTGGTGGCAGGAACAGTTGCCGGCAGGCAGATCATCACCTTTTCAGGGCGTTTTCATCACTATGAGGGACACTCTTTCAGCCGAACGGTTCTGCCCGTACGGCTGGCGCATCAACTAAAAGCAAAAAAACTGATCCTCTCCAATGCTGCGGGTGCCATCAATACCGGGTTCAATGTGGGTGATCTGATGGTGATCGACGATCTGGTCCGCCCGTTTCACTCACTGGCTGCTGAGCCCGATCAACCCTATCGATACAACCTCTACCCTATTGCGGATCGTGTTCGAAGTATTGCGGCCGGAATCGGGCTGGAGATTCAGCGGGGCTCATATGTCTACGTGAAGGGGCCCAATTATGAATCCAAGGCAGAAATACGTGCATTCCGTGTGTTGGGAGCCGATGTGGTGGGAATGAGTACCGCTCCGGAGCTGATGGAAGCTGCACGGCTGAACCTGCCTGCTGCTGCGATCTCGCTGGTCACCAACATGGCAGCCGGTGTTCAGAAGGGGAAGCTGGATCACTCCGAAGTAGAAGAGGCCGCCGAATCCCGAAAAGTTGATTTCACGAGACTGGTGACGGAGTTAATTATAAAACTGTAAACAATAAGTTCAATTATTATCACTAAGAAATTGAAATGACTTGAATAAGTTACCCAACATACATCCCGGTGATAACCTTTGTATCAACAACAATCATAGCCGGGCCTGATCGATATTACTTGCTGACTATACATCCAAATTATCCGGATTTTGACGGGTATCCCAAAATCGTAAAATATACGCCGTCTCTCCTACTATTTTATAAAATAACTTGTAATTGCGGGCAATAACATGAAACCGTATACTGGGTTTGTCTGTGACCAGGCCGGCCGAGGGATACTCTTTTATCAAAGATATTCTGTGACGGATGAGGCTGTTTAATTTTTGTGAGTACTCTCTTGATTTAGTGCGATCATTCCAATATTCGAACACCCGGATTCTGTCCTTCTGGGCAGATAGTGTCCACAAAACCTTTAAAGCCATGATGCAGTTTCTTCTTCGGCTTGCTTATCTGTTATTACATTACCTGTTTTTATATCCGTTTCTGCTTGATTGATTGCCTTTTTCTCCAGCTCTGTAAGCGGATGAGGCTTAGACGCAACCGGGCTTGATTCAAGTTCGATTAACCCGAGCAGGTAATCAATAAAATCAGAATCAGTCAGTTTCTCTGCTTCTTCGATGAGCTTCTTTTTTTTCTGAAGTGTAGTCATACTCAATTAAATTGATCTTAGATGGAATGTAGTAAAAACGATAAACAAGGTCATGTGGTATTATAGAAGATAGTAAGGTGGTATCTTACAACACAAATCACATTCTAAATAACCCAAATTCAAACACATTTACATATAATCGAAGAACAGTTCAGTCAAAGTAAACTACCTTGATTACCATATCTACTGAGATATTGCTTCATCTGCACTTTTTTACGGGTGCTGTCGCTGGTCATATAGCGAATCTTTCCAAAGACCGGCCTCTCCTGCCATGCGCGATCAAAACGCCCAAAACACCAGAAAATCCCTGAATAGCTGTTCGGGTCACGCCCATCGATGGCGTAGGTATTGTTCAAATCGATCAAGTATTGAAGCGCGGTTTCCGGGTCGGGAGTCCACTCCAGCACCTTCTTTCCCCACAACATTCGAAGATAGTTATGGATGATCCCCTCCTCCCGTAACTGTGTTTGAGCAGCGTTCCAGATCTCATCATGGGTGCGTGATTCGGCCAGTTCATCATAGCTGTAGGTCCACTCTCTGGGATCCGATTTATGCTCATTAAGTGTTTCGAGGGCCCAGTCGGGCAGGCTCTCAAATTGGTCATAATCATCCCGGTGATGTGCAAAATGAAAACCCACCTCACGCCAGGTGATCAGCTCATCCAGGTAGGCATCAATACTCGAATGGCCGTTGAAGAATCCGTTTCTTGAGCCGTTATTGTAGGTGATACGATCCAGATCCCATCCTTGAGGCTGATGACTGAGCACTTCCCTGACAACTTCATATTCCGATATCTTGCCAAAATGGAGCCAAGCACTCATCTTACTCGTTTTGTTCTCATCCGGATCATTTCTCAGTTCTCCGTATTGCATCAGTCCATTCTCCATAAAATAATGCATTTTTTGGAGGGCTGCGTTGCGTCCGCCATGCCACTCGATCGGTTTTACACTGTGATCGATGGAGATCCCGGAGATCGTTTCTGCAATATCAGAAAGTGCCTCTTCCCCATCCGGAAGGCCTTCAAAAATGGAATCGGGAAGTTCAATATGCGACCGGTTGTTCAGCTCCTCCAGCGGATTCTCCTTGGGCGGATTCGTATACGCCTCCACAAAATATTTCTGCATGGTTTTTCGAAAGAGATAGGCTGAATAGGGATCTTTCTCTGTTAACCCAAGAGGGATCAGTCCGTTACTGTCAACCGAATAATATGGAATATGAACCTGATCCGGCAGAGTGGCATTCCGTTCTTTCATGATGAACACGGGGTACTCATCGGTCACAAGCAGGGATGCGCGAGTGGACAGTGACATCAACAGTTTTTCATACTGGCCAGACTCTTTCTCCACATAGGGCAGATAGTGAAACGAGCGCCGGTCGATGGTCTCCAGATGCTCCTTCATCCCCTGCATCATAAACGTGTGGGTGCGGTCTGTAGCCCAGGGGTAATCACATGAAAAAGCCTCCAGGATCAGCAGCGGCTTATCCAGCTTATTGGCCCATCCTACAGCATACTCCAGGGCAAAATTGTAGTGAAATCTGCGGTTGATCTGCATCCAGTAGAGGACAAACTCACCGTCCGGATTGGGTTCATTCTGATTTCGTTTAAAAACACGGTCGCTGTTGAAGTTTTTCATAAGAATGAGAACCGAGTTTTTGAGAAATGCATTCCATGGAATGAGTAGAGAAGTGAAAAGTGAAAAGTAAAAAGTGTGCCTGATGTTGATGCCTAAATGAACGTAACGAGTCCCGGGGAGCTATACTATTCAAAATTCTTTAGTGAGGCAAAATGCAGGAGGCAGAAGAATAAATGAAAGGGTCATCCTGAGGAAACTCAGGATTTCGCTTACGCGTTGTTTGCTACGCTCGGTGCACTTACGTGTACAAAAGATGAGCAAAATTTATGAGTTCATGATGATCAATGGATATTGTAAAACTCAGTGGTTTTGCTCATCTGTTGCACGCGAAGCGATATCCTGAAATCCCTTGCACCCTTTGCACCTTGAACCCTGAAATACTTCACAGTTCAACATTCAGCATTCGACATTCTGAGTTCGATCACGCCATTTCAGTCTTCTTCTGTGCTCTCTTTCGGTCGTTCGCATCCAGGTAGAGCTTGCGAATCCGTAAACTTTTGGGCGTCACTTCAAGCAGTTCATCAGTGTCCAGAAACTCGATACACTGCTCCAGGCTCATCTTCTTTGCCTGGGAGATTTTTACCGAATCGGCTGTCTGGGTTGCCCGGTGGTTGGTGAGGTTTTTCTTTTTCACCACATTTACCACCATATCATCCGCCCGCTTATTGATGCCGACAACCTGTCCCATATAGACCGGATCACCCGGCTCAGAGATAAACTGTCCGCGATCCTGAAGGCCCTCAAGAGCATATGGAGTTACATCTCCTTGCTCCAATGCAATCAACGCACCACGTGAGCGTCCGCCGATATCGCCAGCATATGGCTCATAGGCGAAAAATTGCTGATGCATAATTCCGGTTCCGCGTGTTTCAGTGAGCATTTCACCACGAAAACCGATCAATCCGCGGGATGGAACCTTAAACTCTATCCGGTTATTCTCCCCCTCCTGAACCATGGAAGTCATGATCCCTTTCCGTTTCTGCAGATTGTCGATCACCTTGTTGCTGTAATCGGAATGGACATCCACCACGACCTCCTCATATGGCTCATGAACATTTCCGTTAACATCCTTGAACAACACCTCCGGACGCGAAACAGCAAACTCAAACCCTTCGCGGCGCATTGTTTCAATCAAAATCGATAACTGCAGCTCACCCCTTCCGGATACCTTAAAAATATCGGGGTTATCAGTCTGCTCCACCCGGATCGATACATTGGTGCGGATCTCTTTGTTGAGACGGTCTTTAATCATGTTTGATGTCACATAATCTCCCTCTTTTCCGGCAAAAGGTGAATTATTGACCCGAAAATACATCGCCATGGTGGGCTGGTCAATATCATAATACGCAATAGGTGTCGGGTCGCTAATATCTGTGAGTGTATCTCCGATCTCTACGGCATCATAACCGGCCATTGCAAAGATATCTCCGGCGAGTGCCTGCTCTACCGGTTCACGAGTTAAACCGTTGAATGTAAATAATTTGGTCGCTTTACCCTTGGCTTTTTGAGTTCCCTTTCGGTCCATCAATACAATCTCCTGATTGGTTTTGATGGTTCCCTGCTCCACACGACCCACTGCAATACGGCCAACATAGTCGTTCCAATCCACATTACTGACCAGCATCTTAAATGGCGCATCGGTAACCTGCTCCGGAGAGGGTATATGTTCGATAATTTTATCAAACAGTGGAGTCAGATCAGAATTCTCATCTTCCAGATTCGTTTTTGCCACTCCATCGATCCCAATTGCATAAAGCACCGGGAAATCAAGTTGATCATCATCTGCATCCAGTGAGACAAACAGGTCAAAGAT
>SKZL01000017.1 GCA_007127395.1 Balneolaceae bacterium | reverse complement strand
CTTGAAAAAGAGGGGTTGATGGTGGATACAGAGCTTCGATCAGGTACCTATTTCTACCCTCCTGCGGAGATATTGACGTCGGCAAAGGAGAAAGATGCAGATTTTGTGATCGTCGGAACACGGGGACAGAGTAAAGTGCAGGAGATGTTACTTGGAAGTACGGCATCTGAAATATTGCAGAGGTCAAGATTGCCCGTTTTCCTGTTGAATATCGATATGAAGTGGGATAAAGAAGATGCAGAAAAGAGACATTTGGTGCTTACACAATCAGTGGATACGGCACTGAATCATGTTTTGCATGCTACAGATTTTTCTGAAACGGCTGACAAGGCGTTTGATGTGGTTAGAGAGCTGGATGAAGAGGGGAAAATTGACAAAATCTCATTTGTGCATGTTCAGGGGCATCATGCGATTGCCCTGAAAGATCCGGTGAGCCGTGATGAACTTACTGAAAGCAGTCAAAAACGGTTAGAGGAGATGAGAAATTCATTATCGGATAAAACCAGAAATAATTCAGAGATTGTTATCACTTTTGGTACTCCGGGCAAAGAGATTATCAATGTAATTGAACAAAATGGAGTGACACTTGCAGTTATGGGTAGCCAGGGGAAAGGATTTGTACGTGAGTTTTTTCTCGGAGGCGTAAGTACTCAGGTAACAAGATTCAGTAAAATTCCGATACTGCTGGTGCCTGCAGATAGGGATAGCTGATAATTTTTGAAAGAGCTTAGATACGGAACGCTTTATTTCCGCCGATCCTTGATGTAGATCGCTTTGGAATGGCCATCTCCAACAGAACGCTCTTCCATTTCAAATAGATTCATTGCGTTTAGTAGTTCTCCGAGTTTTCTGTACCCATAATTTCTGGGATCAAAACCGGGAGACTGCTTAGCGATGTAGCTTCCAACTGGGGCAAGGTGAGCCCATCCGCTCTCATCTGAAGAGGCATCGATCGCATTGCGAACCAAATCCACCAGCTTGGTATCCTGTTTCAAAGAGTTGGCCGACTTTTTACGTTGATCCGTTTTTTCATCCTCACTTTTGGCAAGGACCTCAGTGTAGATAAATTTATCGCAGGCAGAGACGAACGGTTCAGGGGTCTTTTTCTCACCGAAACCGTAAACAACCAATCCGGATTCCCTGATTCTGGCAGCCAATTTGGTAAAATCGCTGTCGCTTGTGACAAGGCAAAACCCATCAAAACGTCCGGTATAGAGTAGATCCATTGCATCGATAATCAATGCACTGTCAGTAGCATTTTTCCCTTTAGTATATCCGAATTGCTGAATCGGCTGAATTGAATATTCAAGAAGAAGATCTTTCCACCCACGTAACTGTGGTTGAGTCCAGTCGCCGTATATGCGTTTTACATTTGCAGTTCCATACTTGGCCACCTCAGCAAGCAGATTTTCGGTAATAGAGGGTTGCGCATTATCAGCGTCGATAAGAATGGCCAGTTTTTGAGTGGAATCAGGCTCCATTTCAGTAATTAGGTTAGTTTATAAGCGGGTTTAGATATAGCTACAGTTAAGGTAGTGAAAGCATAAGACATTTGAAGAACAAAAAGAGGAAGAGACTGATGTTGATTATGATCAAAAAAAAGGGGATATAGTCTATAGTTGACAATTTCAATTAAACCTATCATACTATGCCCAAATGTGAGATTTATCAGGATATTAAAGGCGAATGGAGATGGAGACGAACAGATAAAAAAGGTGAGATTCTGGAGTTTTCCAAACAAGGATTTGTAGAGCGGGAAGAGTGTGAAAAAAATGGTAAAGAAGAGGGCAGTTGTACCAGTTATAAACTAACTGTCTGACAATCCCGGCTGGAAAATCGTGAATAGTTTCTCTGTGAAAAGGATGCTTATCTTCTTCATTTGTTGAATTCATGATCAGAGATACAGATATGAGTTTGAGTATCGTAAGAAATCATTTCCCCATATTTAAATTTGATGGGCGGGTAAAATGGCTATACAATCCGGTTTTAAAAAAAAGATTTAAAAACCGTCCGGAGGAGCGCGTCCGTTTACAGTGGGTCGAATTTTTACTGAATCAGACAAATTGGAAAGGTTCAAGAATAGGATTTGAAACAGCGGTCAATCTGAGACAAGAGGAACATGCTCTGCGTGCCGATCTGATACTTTACGACTCAAAACTGAAACCGCTGATACTGATCGAGTGCAAAGCGGACCAGATATCATTGGGCAGTGGCTCAGCAGAACAAGCAGCAAAATATAATAGTGAAGTTGGAGCCAAATTTGTGATATTGAGCAATGGTGTCTCGGACCTCTTCTTTCATAAAGACGGGAAGAAAATGCATCTGAATGAGCTGCCAATCCAGATATTAAAGAGATCAGAATTTGAATCATCCAGGAAGGCTCGTTACTGGTCTGATCGGGGATTTTGCGGATCAGAGAAGTTCACTATTGATCTACTACACAACTTTTGGGCAGATCATGAAGGCTCAAAAATCAGATATCTTAATTTCAGGGACTCTCTGTTGCCTCTCCCTATGGATCATTACTATCGAATAAATACAATAGGAGAATCTGAAAAACTGGCAGTCGGATTCATTGGTTTTGAGGGAATTGGATCATTTTTGATTGCAGTATTTAATCAAAAAGGGATAAATGAAGCTCTGTTTACAATGAATTTGGACCAGCTGTTTCTTGAGAAGAAAAAAGCAGGTAAAGTTTACAAGAAGGGTCATATTGAAGAGTGTGAAATCACTGAAAAATTATGTGATCTGCTAAAACAGTTCCGCCCGGATTATCATCAAAAGTTAACGGATGAGATTATGAAATTTTTTTAAGTTGTTCAGAACAGATAGTTTAAACAAACATTTTTATTTTAACGTATAATCGTAGCAAGGAAAATCAGATTTTCTTTAAGCCGGTAACATAAAAAGAATTATACGAGGGGATATGTCGAATCAATTACACCGTGAAAAACTGCTGTCACTTTTTGAGGAGGGGCAAGATGGGGTGATCTATCTAAAGGGAGCGGAAACGATGTACCGCTACAATACAGACTATGAATTGCCTTTCAGACAGGAGAGTAATTTTTGGTATACCACCGGGATTGGTGAGCCTGATTACCATGCAGTGATCGTTATCAGTACAGGTGAATATTTTCTCTTCAGCCCCAAAAGAGATGCCCAGTACGCTGTCTGGCATGGTCGTATCCGGTCCCAGGAGGAAGTGCAGGAGCTCTATCAGCCGGATCACCTCTATTTTGATCAGGAACTCCTGACGATATTAAAGAGATTAAATCCATCTTTGATCTACTGTCTGGATGAATCACAAGCTGAGTATATTGAGGATTTGAACCGGGATTTTATGGTTGATACAGAAACTCTGTCGGATGCCCTTACTTACTGCAGAAGTATCAAGAGTGAGGATGAGCTTGAGAAGATGCGGTATGCTGCCAGAATTAACAATCACGCCCATTTGGAGGTGATGAGAGCGATCAAACCCGGTATGTATGAGTATCAGACAAAAGCGATTTATGACTACTTTCAAAAGCGGCACGGGTTGTTACAGCCTGCCTATTCGGGTATTCATGCAGGTGGTATAAATAGCGCAATTCTGCACTATACAGGAAATGATAAGCAGATTATGGATGGTGAGCTTTTTCTGATTGATGCAGGGTATGAGTATGGAGGATATGCTTCTGACGTCACGAGAACGTATCCGGTTAAAGGCCGTTTTTCCGGTGATCAGGCAGCAATATACCAGGTCGTATTGGATGCGCTCAATAAGACGATCGAGATGATTAGTCCGGGTATGAAGATGGAAGATCTGCATCTGG
Source organism: Balneolaceae bacterium (assembly GCA_007127395.1). Classification (GTDB taxonomy): domain Bacteria; phylum Bacteroidota; class Rhodothermia; order Balneolales; family Balneolaceae; genus Rhodohalobacter. The sequence continues at coordinate 2,289 of SKZL01000017.1, read as the reverse complement.
CCGCTTGCAGGATCATTCTGCTTGGTTTGAAAGAGATCGGTATTGTGAAAGGAGAAATTGATGACATGATGCAGCACAACCTCTTTGCTCTTTTCTTTCCGCATGGACTCGGACACTTTTTGGGGCTGGATACTCACGATGTGGGGGGGTATCCAAAGGGTGTGGATCGGATTGACCGGCCGGGAATACGGTTTTTGAGAGTCCGGCGCCAACTGGAACCCGGCATGGTGGTGACCATCGAACCCGGTATATATTTCATCCCGGCACTGCTAAAACCAGCACTGCACAGTGAAGAGCACTCACGTTTTTTAAATGCGGAGAGAATTGAACCTCTTTACGATTTTGGCGGTATTCGGATTGAGGATAACCTGATCGTAACGGAAACCGGATATGAAAACCTGACAGATGTACCGAAGGAGATACTGGACATTGAGGAGGTGATGAAACATTAATTTCGATGTGGAAGGCCATATCGAATGCCATTTTTCTTATATGTAACGCTGCTGCGGTACATAGGCTATCAGCCTGTGAAAATATTCGGGTTAGATGTAGCGGCGATTTGTCGTAATCAGGACTCTTTGATCAAGCCCGTTCGATAAGCGTTCAGCAGTTCTTGCAGATCACGAATCTTTTTAGCGATCACCTTTCCATCGTCTGTGTCGCGAACCCGGATACGGTTTGGGTTTTTTTCAACTACACGAATTTCGGAATGTATATCGAGCTCTTCACGTATCGCTTTTTCAATTGATTCAAAAGGTTCATGTGATGCCAAAAGCATACCATACGAGTTAAATATCAGGGTATAGCCGGCGATTCCGGTTTTGGATTGATAAGCTTTTGCAAAACCGCCATCAATAACCAATAATTTTCCACCTGCTTTTAAGGGTTTCTCACCGCTTCTAACTTTTACAGGAACGTGACCGTTAATGACATGACCCTTTTGCGGATCCAGACCAAACTCTTCCAGAATCAATTTCATGACCGATGCATTGGTCCGGTATTGATAATATGGGTTCATCTCTTCACTGTGCGTATCACTATCAGCAATAAAGTATCTTTCAAAGGTGGCCATTTTGTTTTTGCCGAAAAGCGGAGACTGCGAACCGCTCCACAAATACCACATAGTGTCCTCTCCATACTGTTTTTTCTCAGGATCGGTAACTGCAAAATAGCCTTGCCGCACCAGCCGGTCGAGCCGATCCATAAACTCTTTGGGGGAGTGCAATTTATCGTCAAAGTGAAAACGGCGCATGGTTCCCTCCGGATTCATCGGTATACAGCCATGATAGAGCAGATTTCCGTTATAAGTACGGTACATACTCCCTTTTGAGTAAAGAAAACGGACATGCTCCTGCAGGGTATTGCTTTGAGAGAAAGAGAGTTTAAGATTTTGCATCACCTTTTGTTCTCTGGCTGAAAGTTTATAAGGATCATCCGGATTGATAGTTGGGAAATTTGAATCGAGCAGCGGATAGGTCATCCCATTTAAATTTACACTACCGTCGGAAAGATTAATCTGATGGAGCAAAAGGCGGTCATCCATAAGAAAATGGGGTCGCCTTTTGATGATTTGACCCTCCAGTTTCAGTTGTATAACGGTGATTGCCTTGTGCATTCTTGCCATCAACAACTTCTCATGTTCCGAGTAGTTCCCAGAAGAAGTTTTTGGGATAAATTGGAGACAAGGGTCATCACTGTACTCCTCCATGGCAAAGGAGGCCAGCGGCAACATACTGATAGCGTAACCGTTTTCAAGGGTCTCCATATTGGCATATCGTAAAGAGACTCTGATTACATTTGTGATACAGGCTTCACTGCCTGCAGCAGCACCCATCCAGACGATATCGTGATTACCCCATTGAAAATCGAGTGAATGATACTTCATCAGTTTATCCATGATAATGTGTGCCCCGGGCCCACGGTCATAGACGTCGCCAAGCAGATGCAGATGTGCAATGGAAAGCCTTTGAATCAGATTTGACAAGGCAATAATAAAAGCCTCTGCACGGCCGGTTGAGATGATAGAGTCAATGATACTGCTGTAATACTCTTGCCGGTCATAGATGCCTTCCTGCTGGTGTAAAAGTTCTTCAATGACATAAGAAAAATCGGTGGGGAGTGCTTTACGGACACGGCTTCTGGTATATTTGGATGAGATGATTCTGCAAAGTTTGATTAATCTGAAGAGGGTTGTTCTATACCACCCATCCGGATCATCCGTTTTTTTAAGCACCAGTGGTAACTTGTTTTCCGGATAGTAAATCAGCGTAGCCAGTGATCTTTTCTCTT
>SKZL01000018.1 GCA_007127395.1 Balneolaceae bacterium | reverse complement strand
GAAATTCTTCTTTCTAGCAACCACACGATCCCATATCACAGAGATCATGTTGATATCCGTGAGCGGTTTAACGGATTTTTGGATCACTGGACTCTGCACGCAGCATTTCTGGAGTCGCCGGTTGTTGCAGCCACCCAGGCCTCATTAAATCGCAACCTCGTTGTATTGGGATTTGCTGTTTTCGTCCTCTTTGGAGCCCTTCTGTTCATATTCATCAATGCGCAAAAAGAGCGTGAGTTTACACAAAGACAATCGGTTTTTCTGGCAAATGTTACTCATGAACTGAAAACACCACTTGCAGTGATGCAGGCTGCCGGTGAAAATATCACTGATGGAAGGGTATCGGACGGTGAAAGGCTTAAAAGCTACGGCCAGCATATTTATCAGGAAGCTGTTCGGTTGCGTAAAATGATCGATCAGCTTTTGGATGTCGCTAAAGTGGATTCCGGTTCAGTAGTCGTTTACCAGGCCCCAAATAAACTGGATGAACTGGTACGCGATTTTTATAAAAAGAACAGGGAATATATCTCTAATAAAGGGTTCAATTTAAAAATTGAATCTCCAAAGACTCTTCCGCTTGTGATGCTGGATGCAGAGCATCTGGAAACCATACTCAGTAATTTGATCGAAAACAGTATAAAGTACAGCAGAGATTCTAAAGAGCTCCGGATCAAACTATTCAGTTCAGGAAAAAGTGTTGGTTTTTCAGTGATCGATCAGGGACAAGGGATTCCTAAAAAGGCATTTAAAAACATCTTTAAAAAGTTCTATCGTGTCGAAAATTCAATTACATCCACGGTTAAAGGCCATGGCTTGGGATTATCCATTGTTAAGAATCTGGTAGAACTCAATGGTGGTGAAATCACTGTAAAGAGTGAATTGGGTAAAGGTTCAGAATTTTCAATACATTTCAAGCCGTTCATCAGTGATTCGGATCAGATGAAGTCATCTGAAACCAAAAAAACACTCAACGGTACCAAGAAAGTAACCACAGAGGAATATGCCTGAAAATCAAAAGAACATTCTGATTGTTGAAGATGAACCCAGCCTTGTTTTTACTCTCAGGGACACACTGGAAGCAGAAAATTATAACGTAACTGTTATCTCTGATGGTGCCGAGGTTATAGATGCAATCAAAGAGACGGAGCCGGATCTGATGATACTGGACCTGATGCTTCCCAATAGGGACGGATATGAGATATGTGAGGAGATCCGATCTCTGAAATATACCTTTCCGGTGATTATGCTGACAGCACGGGATCAGGAGATTGATAAAGTAACCGGTTTAAACATTGGCGCTGATGACTATATCACCAAACCTTTTGGAGTCAAAGAACTTTTAGCCAGAATCACTGCCAGATTGCGCCGCGCTAATGCTTATTCCAAATCCGGACCTGTTGAAATTCTGAAACTTGGACCGGTTAAGATAGACATGAATGAAGCGAAGGTTTACAAACCTGATGATATCATTGAAGATCTATCGACCCGTGAGGTAGAAATCATTGAGCATCTGCTAAAAAATGCCAATATGCCTATCTCCAGAGATGACCTCCTTGAAAAAGTGTGGAGATATGAATATAGCACCAATACCAGAACCGTTGATGTCCATATTTCAAAACTTCGGGCAAAAGTGGAGGTAAATCCGGACGATCCCCGCTACCTGGTAACACTCCACGGTGTCGGTTATATGCTAAAGATCAACTAACTCCGGCGAGTGTTTTTTGACAAATTCCGGGAATTTCTCAAGCTGATCATCAAGAAATTTTTGCTGTTTCTCATTTTTCATTCCCATCTCCATATCAAACGATTCATTAACTCGTTGAATCACCATTTGTTCAGGGAAGATTATGGCATTCCTGTAGGTAAGCAGTTGCGAAAACTGCTCCACAGGCCTTAAAGCTCCAAATGCACCGGCTGCCTCGCCGATTAAACTAACCGGAACTCCTTTCAACGCTTTCGGAAATGGCAGGTAATCGTAAAACAGCTTTAAAACACCGGGAAAACCGCCATTATACTCCGGAATTACAAAAAGAATTCCATCTGCATCTAAAAATCTGTCATTAAATTCATCAACCGAATCGATGTTGTCGGCATACCTCCCACCAATGATATCCTGAAAAGGATAATCTCGCAGAGAGATGATCTCAACCTCAGCACGCTCCTTCAATTTTTTTCCGGCGTACTGCGATACTTTCATTGCGTTTGATCCCGGCCTGTCTGTTGCTGATAGAATATTGATTTTCATTAAATCTATTGTTTTAAAGATTATTTTTTTAGTCCGACGATAAAACAAATTTTATTAATGCTCCATTCAACTAAACTAATACAAAATTTTTAAGTGACATCAATACATCAAGAAATTTATTAATTAAATAAAAGCGCTTTTTTAATCTATTTAACTTATTTTTCAATGTTTTATTAAATTTTTGCCTAATTTTTTTGCTTATTTATATCCACAAGCCTATATTAGTACGAGTTTAAAGAACATGTTATGGTAGACATCGAGCAATAGCTCCAATACTCAGTCGCCCGGAATTGAACCTTCCGGGCGATTCTTTTTTCCTACGCTTGTTTACCTCTTCGTTTTTCCTTTTTTAATCTCTTCCAATCTTTTTAGAAGTGTCGCCTCCCTGCCTTCTGATCCGCCTCTGAACCATCTCTTCTCCTGCAATTCATCCGGCAAATAGTGCTGAAATACCCAGTGCCGCTCATGTTCATGAGGATATTTGTAATCATCTGATGCATTTGCACTATCCAGATAACGCGCTGCCAATTTATTGGCGGTCTTATCTCTCAGGTGGGCAGGCACCTCTTTTACTCCTCTCTTCTGGATCTCAGATATCGTCTCAAAAATGGCCGCTGTGCTATTGCTTTTCGGAGATAGTGCCAGAAAGATGGCTGCATGAGCCAAAAAATAGAGGCCTTCCGGCATACCAGTTTTTGTAAACGCTTCATGAGAACCATTTATAACCGTAAGTGCATAAGGATCAGCCATTCCTATATCTTCAGATGAAAAAATGAGCATTCTCCTGAAGATGAAAGCCGGATCTTCCCCTCCTTCCAGCATAGCACTCATCCAGTACAAGGCAGCATCCGGGTCTGATCCTCTCATCGATTTTATAAATGCGGATGCATAGTGATAGTGCTCATCCCCGGTCCCGTCATATCTCACATTTCGCTTTTGTATCGACTCTTTAGCAATATCAAGAGTGATTTTTACAGCTCCATTTTTACTCTTATTGGTCGTAAGGGCAGCAACTTCAAGAGCATTCAATGCATTCCGGATGTCACCGCCGGCATACTCAGAGAAATGCTCTTTGGCATCTTCTTTCAATTCAATATTCATATAACCCAACCCTCGCGCGGAGTCGGCCAAAGCATCATTGATCATCTCTCTTACATCATCTCTGGTCAGTGGATTGAGTTCGAACAACTGGCACCTTGAAAGCAAGGGGCTCACTAATGAATAAAATGGATTCTCAGTAGTTGCACCTACAAGTGTGATAATTCCCGATTCCAGATGCGGTAGCAGTGCATCTTGCTGGGCACGGTTCCATCGGTGAATTTCGTCAACAAAAAGAATCGTCTTTTTACCATTTGCTTTCTTTTGATACTCAGCCTTTGCAACTACATTTCTAAGCTCTTTTAACCCATCTAAAACCGCATTGATGATTTCAAAACGCGCATCAATTTCGCGTGATATGACATGAGCCAGCGTGGTTTTTCCGGAGCTTGGAGGGCCATAAAATATCAATGATCCGATAACACCACTCCGGATCATACGATAGAGCATTTTACCCTCTCCTACCAGATGTTTCTGCCCTTTAAATTCATCCAGAGACCTTGGACGCATCCGGGTTGCCAACGGCTGATGCTCTGAGGAGTCCGGCGTTTTCCCCGGCAGGTCATTATGATCATCGAATAAGCTCATGAACAAATTTTCTTCTAAAATTGTACGTTTACATGATATATTCTCAATATCATGTAAATTGTTCTGTTTCAGTCACCTGTTTAGAAAAATTATTTGATTTTCTAAACAAATAAACGTTATTGATAGTAACTGTTAACCTAATCAGTTTGCTATGAAAGTAAAAGATGTTCTCCAAAAAAAAGGAAAAGAAGTCCACTCCGTCCCTCCTGATATATCTGTTTATGATGCAATTAAAAAAATGTCTGAACTGAACATAGGTGCGCTCCTGGTTTTGACAGATGGAAAGCTTGCCGGAATTGTATCAGAAAGAGATTACAGAGACAAGGTGATCCTGATGGGTAAACGCTCAAAAGACATCTCTGTCAGTGAGATTATGACAAAAGAGGTATACCGGGTCAAATCCACTGATGATATCAACACCTGTATGAGAATCATGACGGATCGGAAGATCAGGCACCTTCCGGTGGTTGACAGTGACTCTTTAACCGGTGTTATTTCGATTGGTGATGTTGTTAAATCTGTCATTGACGAGCAGAAATTTGAGATTAACTCCTTGCGCGACTACATCTCAGGAAACTATCCCGGATAGATTGTTACGGCCCTTTTTTCTGCATGATAGTGAGGGTCAAAGCGGCAGATTATCGTGTTTCCGTTTTGGCACCGAATCCACCTTATTCTGACAATGTTCAAATGCCCGAATCAGTTTTTTACGGGTTTCAGAGGGGAAAACTACATCATCTATAAAACCTCTTGCTGCTGCTTTGTATGGATTTGCAAAGGCCTCACTGTAGCTGGCCTCCAGTTCTGCCTGTTTTGCTTCCGGATCTTTCGCCTTAGTGATCTCTCTTCGGAAAATTATCTCAACGGCTCCCTTTGTTCCCATAACAGCGATTTCTGCTGTTGGCCATGCGATATTGTAATCAGCTCGAATATGTTTGGAGTTCATCACATCATAGGCACCGCCGTATGCTTTTCTGGTGATCACCGTCATCTTAGGTACAGTTGCCTCACAAAATGCATAAAGCAGTTTTGCCCCATGTTTGATGATACCTCCCCACTCCTGATCTGTCCCGGGCAGAAATCCCGGTACATCCTCAAAAACGACAAGCGGTATATTGAAGGCATCACAAAAGCGCACAAAACGAGCTCCCTTGATCGATGCATCGATATCCAATACTCCTGCCAGTGAAAGCGGCTGGTTTGCAACGATACCCACCGATCTTCCTTCCAATCTCGCAAAACCCACAACCAGGTTGTCTGCGTACTCTTCGTGTACTTCGTAGAAAGAATCTTTATCCATGACACCCTTTATGGCGTCTTTAATGTCATACGGTTTATTTGGGTTCAGCGGCACCAATCGATCCAGGGCTTCTGCTTTGGCACTATCGGGATCAACCGGCTTCACTCCCGGTACTTTTTCTTCACAGTTCTGAGGGACGTAAGTAATCAGCTGCCGAATTCTCTGCAGACACTCAGCATCATTATCAACGGTAAAATGGGCAACTCCGGATTTTGATCCATGTGTTGAGGCTCCACCCAGCTCTTCGGATGTAACCTCTTCATGTGTTACAGTTTTTACCACATTAGGGCCGGTTACAAACATATAACTGCTGCCTTTCACCATATAGATAAAATCTGTGAGCGCCGGACTATAGACAGCTCCCCCTGCACATGGACCCATTACAGCAGATATCTGCGGCACCACTCCTGATGCCATGGAGTTTCTCCAGAACACCTCAGCATATCCACCAAGGGAGTCAACACCCTCTTGAATCCGGGCGCCGCCGGAATCATTCAACCCGATCACCGGAACCCCATTTTTCAATGCCAGATCCATAATCTTACATATTTTTGCCGCATGAGTTTCTGATAGTGACCCTCCAAAAACAGTAAAATCCTGACTGAACAGATAGATGGGCCGGCCATGAATTTTGGCAAAACCTGTAACCACACCATCACCCGGAATTTTCTGATCACCCAGCCCAAAAGCCTGGCTTCGATGTGTCACAAAAGCGTCTATCTCCTCAAAGGAGTCCGGATCTACCAGCAGATCGATTCTCTCCCTTGCTGTTAGCTTGCCCTTTTCATGCTGCTTATCAATACGCTCCTTACCCCCGCCTATTCTTCCTTGATCCCTGAGTTTGAGTAGATTTTTCTCTTTTTCATTCAGTTCCATGGCACAGTATAAAGATTT
>SKZL01000123.1 GCA_007127395.1 Balneolaceae bacterium | reverse complement strand
TGATTGATCCCTCTTTCAATCCTGACGGTTTGAACCGATTTGCAACCTGGGTCAATATGCACAAAAGTTATACAACTGTGACAGACCCTGCGTCCAGAGAGTTCAATGAAGTCTGGCCAAACGGACGAACCAACCACTATTGGTTCGACCTGAACCGTGACTGGATGCCTGTCGTACATCCTGAAAGCCGTGGACGAATACAGAAATTTCATGAATGGCGCCCAAATGTGCTCACCGATCAGCATGAAATGGGGACTAATGCAACCTACTTTTTCCAGCCGGGTGTTCCCGAACGCACCCACCCTCTCACTCCTCAAATTAATCAGGATCTGACTGCAGCTATTGCCGAATATCATGCTGATATCCTGGATGATGTACAGTCTCTATATTACACAAAAGAGAGTTTTGATGACTTCTACTACGGTAAAGGCTCATCCTATCCCGACGTATTCGGTACCATCGGTATCCTTTTTGAACAAGCCAGTTCGAGAGGCCATGCACAGGAGAGTGTGCATGGTGTTGTAGACTTTCCTTTTACGATTCGTAACCAGTTTTTCACATCACTCTCAACCGTTACAGCTTCTGTAGCCCTGCGAGCCGAGCTTCATGAATACCGGCGATCATTCTATCGTGATGTACAAAATGAAGCTTCACAGCTCACAACACGCGCATTCGTTATCGGTGATCAAAATGACCGCGGTAGAAACTTCCACTTTGCCGATTTGATGAGCCATCACAATGTTGAACTTTACGAACTGGCGGCAGATCTCACCATCGACGGTAACGAGTTCAAAGCCGGCCGGGCTTTTGTGATTCCCACCAACCAGACTGAATACAAATTTATTGAGGCGATGTTCGAAACCAGGACTGAGTTCACAGACAGCCTCTTTTATGACGTATCAACATGGACGCTTCCTTTCGCATTTAACTTGCCCTATGCTGAATTAAACAGACGACAGTTCAGCAGTGACCTGCTCGGATCCAGGGTCGATACCCCTAAACTGCATGAGTCGGAAGTTATTGGCGGCAAGAGTCAGTATGCCTACATGTTCGAATGGGATGAGTATTACGCTCCCAGAACACTCTACAGGCTTCAAGAGTTGGGTGTGAGGGCAAAAGTGGCTTCACGTCCGCTAACCGCCCATACCGCCACCGGACAGAAAGAGTTCGGCTACGGATCCATTCTGATCGCACTCGGAATACAGGATGTGGATCAAGATGAAATCTACCGTGAACTGGAGAGAGCTGCCAAAGAGGATGGCGTGGATATCTATAATATCACCCGCGGACTCAGTGCCGCAGGTATAGATCTGGGCAGCCCCAGCATGAATAATATCCAAAAACCAAGTGTCGCTATTTTAGCCGGTTCGGGGGTCAGTAATCTGGAAGTGGGTGAAATATGGCACCAACTTGATCAGCGCTACAAAATACCGCTTACCATTATCGACAAACACCGTTTTGGAGGTATAGATCTGAACCGCTATAACACGATTATCATGGTGAACGGAAACTACAACGATCTCTCAACAGGAGCCGTTAATAACCTGAAAGAGTGGATTCGTGGCGGTGGCAATCTCATCGTTCAGCGAAGTGCCATAAATTGGGCACGCGGACAGGATATCATCTCTGTTGATTTAATTGAGCGTGATTCACCGCCTATCGATCCCGACACACCCTATATCAATGCCAGATCTGCGAGGGGAGCCCATGTCATAGGCGGATCCATATTCAACGCAAGGCTGGACCTGACACACCCGCTGGCATATGGATATAGCCGGCAGGATATACATGTATTCAAGAACAGCACCCTGTTTTTGGAGATGCCTGAAAATCATTTTTCAGTACCTCTCGCTTTGACCAATAACCCTCTTGCCAGCGGCTACATCTCCGATTATAATCTGGATCTGGTTACTAACAGGCCTTCCATTATTGTAAGCAGTATGGGAAGGGGGCGCGTCATCAGTTTTGTTGACAATCCCAATTTCAGAGCCTTTTGGTTTGGAAAAAACAAACTCTTTGCGAATGCACTCTTCTTCGGAAGTACAATCGATTTTGTAACAACAAACTGATCCTGAAATGGCCCTGTAACCAAAACGTTTCAGGGCCGGATCATGATCTCTGACCCGTGAACCAGAAGCTGCCTGGTAGTATCCACAAACTTATCACCAAGCAGATCCTGAAGGTCTGTTTCTGCTTGTTGATACTTCTCTCTTAGTTTTGGGGCTTGTTGAGCCCCTTTTTTTGTAAGGATGACCCGTGCCATGCGTCCATCCATCTTTTTCGATACAAACCCGCGTTTTTCAAGTTTGTTGATAAATCGGGTGATTGTAGAAGGAGCCAATGACAATTTATCCGCGATCTCTTTTTGTGTGACATCCCCGGCCTCCTCCACAATCAGAATCAGTTCAATGTAGGAGGTTGCAAGTTTTTCACTCTTAAAATAGGAGTCATAAAATGCGCTTATTTCACGGCTGAATAGGTTTGCTTCTGTATGCATTGCAGTGTATTTAATTACAATTGTATATGCAAATAACAGATTGTTTATCTAAATTGCAATCAGGATATAGATTTATCCCATTAATCTACCAATCAGCGACTCCGGCAAGGCCTGATCAATCAATTGATACATTTCTTTTAATGACGATTATTACGATCTTTTTGTAATCCATTTGCCTTATGTATAGAGTCCAGTTAAAAAATTTTGAAGGCCCTCTCGACCTGCTCCTCTTTTTTATAAAGAGGGATGAGCTGAACATCTACGATATCCCCATTTCTCATATCACTGAAGAGTTTCTCTCATACATCCGCCTGATGGAAGAGCTGGACCTGGATGTGGCCAGTGAATTTATCTATATGGCAAGTTTGTTGATGTCGATCAAGGCAAAAATGATGCTTCCGACAGACAAGGATGAAGATGAGGAGCTGGACGAGGAAGATCCGCGTTATGAGCTGGTTCAGAGACTGCTCGAATACAAACGATATAAAGAGATGGCAGAGAAACTTGTTGTCTATGATGAAGAGGCTCAACAGAAATATTTTCGGGGGGATATCTCTGTAGATGATGTAGACAAACAGGCATCCGGAGAGGCTCTAAAGGATGTGACTATTTTCGATCTGATGAGTGCCTTCCGAAAAGTATTGGCAGATATTAAACGGCAACACAGTTATCACTCTGTTGAAAAGGTTACACTAACAGTAGAAGAACAATCTGAATATATCATCCGAAAACTGCAGGAGAAAGGCCGAACTTCATTTTATGCTATCTGCATCGAACTGAAAACGGCTGTCGCGATCGTCGTTACATTTCTTGCTGTTCTGGAGATGCTGAAAGAGCAGCAGATCAATTTATTCATTGAAAATGATGACCCAACACAATTTTTTATCGACCTCAAGGCTGTTGATGAAATCATTGGCTGAAATAACAACTATTCAAAGAGCATTAATAACAAAACCTAAATAGGGTTCATTTAATCTTTTGTCCCCTTGGCGGTTAGTTCGCTTTAAATGTACATATACTAATTTTTTAATCTCCCGATATGAAGATGTTACCCTTTTTTCTTATTTCACTTTTTCTGTTGAACACCGGCTGTAAATCACTTGACCGTACTGCCTACATCTCCGATACTTCAGAATTGATTGAGTATCGCAACTATATTCAGCCGGATCTTCTTAGAGCTCACCTGGAGATCATTGCCCATGACTCGCTCGAGGGACGGGGAACGGCAACACCCGGCATCAGAAAAGCAGCCGATTATCTTGCCGATTACTACCGCGATCTCGGTTTTACTCCTGTCGGTGAAGAGGATAGTTATTTTCAACCCTTCGACCTGACTACAACCAAAATTGACAGCCTCGTCTATACTATCTACACCTCAAAAGAGCGTGAAAAAGAGGTAGTAAGCCGATCTGTTGAAAAGGAGTTGTCCACTGCTGATTTTACAAGTATTCTCACCGGGTATGATCCATCAGAAGGCCCCATCGTTTTTGCCGGTTTTGGTATTGACGACAAGCAGGCAGGTATTGAGCAGCTTGATCCTGATCTTATTGAGAATGCATGGGTCCTTATCTTCGAAGATATTCCCGATGAACTGCAGGATCTCTATTCTCTTTCAATTGATCAGATCGACCTCAATAATCGAATCAACAACATATTGAATCTTCATGGAGCCAATGGCGTCTTGTTGATCACCGATTTTTCTGCAGATCTCTACAGAGAGTTTATCGGAAGCAGTGTTCATTTTAACCAGGCATTGGGGAGAATGCAGCTCGCCTATTTGCAGGATCAAACGAACAGACAGTTACCCGCTGAGAATGTGAAATACATTGAGCCAACGATAGCGGCAGCTCTTCTTGGGCTTGATCATGAAAGTGAACTTCCAAATCTCAAAACGACTATAACTGAAAACTTGAACCAATTCAGTTCAACCAAAACATCCTATATCCTGAATTACCAGCCATATTATCCGGGTACCGTTCAGGATAATAATGTAGTGGCTCTGTTTCAGGGTGCAGATCCGGAACTGAAAAATGAAGTGCTTGTTCTAATGGCTCATTACGATCATCTCGGCATGGCAACCGGAACGGATGGAGAAATGATGATATACAATGGTGCTGATGACAACGGCAGCGGTACTGCTGCGCTGATGGCCATTGCCGGGGCACTCAACGAGGCCAGGCTAAATGGATTAAAGCCAAAAAGAAGCATTCTTTTTCTCCATGTTTCTGCTGAAGAGATTGGCCTGCTCGGTTCCCGGTTCTATTCAGATCATCCGATTATTCCAATCGAGAATACCATAGCAAATTTCAATGCAGATATGATCGGGCGAACGGATCCGGAAAACATTGACCGTGAAGACTTTAACTCAATCTATCTGATTGGCGGTGAAATCATCTCCTCCGGTCTGGACAGTATCGTTGTAGCTGCCAATGAGCGTAGTGTTGAGATGAGATTAGACCGTAAATTCAATGATTTAACTGATCGAAATCAATTCTACAGAAGAAGTGATCACTGGAACTTTGGACGTCTTGGCGTTCCTTTCGTTTTTTTCTTCACCGGCGTTCATGAGGATTACCATCGGCCCACAGACACAGTTGATAAAGTTGACTTTGAAAAATATCATCGTGTTGTTCAGCTCATTTATGCCTCTACAATCAAGACGGCAAATACCGAAATCCGCCCTGTCATGGATAACGAAACATTTATCGACATAACCAATCAATTCAGCAGAAGATAAATTGATTTTCTGTGGCAGTTGTCGTTATTTCCGATTGTTCCATGAGAAGAGTCCGATTTGGCTCGCTTCAGAAACTATGAATGTCTCATATATTCCGGTATGATCATCTTTCTTTGGCTGATTCTGGTGGTTATAGTCATTGTTGGCCTGACAGTTCGCTATAACCTGCACCCTTTCCTCGCACTCCTGTTCGGCGCGATTCTTATGGCTTTTCTGGCCCGGCTGGAAGTGGCTGTCATGGTTGGGGCGTTGGCGGATGGCTTTGGGATGACCCTTAGAAGTATTGGCATTGTCATTGCCGCGGGAGCTATCATCGGCGAATACCTGGACCGAAGCGGTGGTGCACGTGTTTTGGCAAACAAAATACTGGATTGGGTAGGAGAGAAGAATTCACCCATCTCTATGGGAATCACCGGTTATATCGTCTCTATTCCTGTTTTTTGTGACTCCGGTTTTATCGTACTCTCTTCACTTAACAAAGCGATTGCCAAAAGGGCTAAAATACCTTTGGCCGTTCTCGCTGTAGCACTCGCCTCCGGGCTCTATGCCACACACGTTTTTGTTCCGCCCACACCCGGCCCTCTTGCTGCCGCTGCAACTTTAGGCGCAGATGTCGGATGGGTGCTAATTCTGGGTTTACTGGTCTCCATTCCTGTGATGGCCGTTTCATTGGTCTGGGCAATGAAATATTGCAAAAGATTTGATATTCGTTTCGAAATAAAAGATACCTCCGCTGAACAAAAACAGTCACCACCATCTTTCTGGCTTGCTATATTGCCAATCCTGACTCCTATCCTGTTGATCGCACTCAAGTCTGTGGCTGAGTTACCTGCTTCGCCGATGGGAGAGGGGGTGCTCTTTTCGACTCTGTTGTTTATGGGTGATCCGATCATAGCACTTCTTACGGGTGCATCACTTGCCTTTTTAAT
>SKZL01000032.1 GCA_007127395.1 Balneolaceae bacterium | reverse complement strand
TTTTTTTTAATGCCTCTGCTATTACATTTAATCTTTTCATCTGTGCGATTCCTTTTACACTGATCTTGATCTCAATTCTCGGATATGTACTATCTATTGATGCCGCCTTTGATGAATTATTACGATATGGGCGGGAACTCTTTCCTGATTTAAGTTTTGAAGCGGAAAGCGGTGACGTGATTGAAGGAGTGATCACTATACAAACGATGATCCAGCCTTTAATCGGTGCACGACAGATTTTTGGTATTATAGGCTTGATCATCTTGATAATTTTTGCTCAGGGTCTATTCCACTCCCTTAAACATGTACTCTTCGCAGTATTTGAAATAAAAGACCGGAAAAATCCGGCAGTTGAATTTATCTACAACTTTTTCACCTTTGGAATTGTAGGAGGTGTATTCATCTTTTTTACGATGGCTATCTCATTGATCTCTTTCTTCTCTTTTGAAAATTACCAAATACCTTAC
Source organism: Balneolaceae bacterium (assembly GCA_007127395.1). Lineage (GTDB taxonomy): Bacteria > Bacteroidota > Rhodothermia > Balneolales > Balneolaceae > Rhodohalobacter. The sequence continues at coordinate 5,758 of SKZL01000032.1, read as the reverse complement.
ACAGAGATCGTCATTGAACTGGAGTGGTTATCCGACTGGCTCACCGGTATTGTTCCATTGATCTTTACATTCTTACTCTTCTACGCAATTTACAGATTCATCAGTGAAAGAAGAATGAACGCAAAAGTATCTCTGGTCGCAGCAGGTACTTACACTTTACTATTTGAACTTGGCAAATTCTTCATCAGTATTTATCTGGAATATGCGTTTACCGCTTATCAATTCTTCTATCAGGGATATGCTGCACTGCTTGTCATCAGTTTCTGGGCATTCTATACCGCAACACTTTTTGTTTTTACAACTATTCTTGCACGGGCGTTCAGGGATGTCTACATGAAAGATTCCATCAAAACCGGCCAAAATCCCTATACCGCTATATCTTAATCGACTGAAGAGCAGGCTGTCTGTTTTAAAAAATCCCATTCGGATTTTACTCTCTGATTTCATCCCTCCTTTTAACTCAATCCGGTTTCAAATAAATAATAAAGTGCGGAACGATCCCGTTTAGAAATTCATTTGACATTAAAACAAATCATAACAATAACTATTAACACAAAATTCAATGAATCGCTTTAACTATTTAATAACTACAATATTTACTATTCTTTTATTTTCAGTATCAACTCTCTTTGCCTCGAACAATAACGACACGGATACTGCTACAGCCTGGACGGTAGATAAAGCACATAGTGCTGTAAATTTCACGATCAATCACTTCTTTACACCGGTTGATGGCAACTTTAATGACTATGAAGCAACTGTCCATTTTGACCCTGAGAACCTGAATGGCAGCCATATCGATGTAACTATTCCGGTTGAAAGCGTAAACACAAGAAATGACCGAAGAGATAATCATCTCAGGTCAGAAGATTTTTTCAATACCTCTGTTTGGCCAAATATCAGATTTGTAAGCAATTCAATTGAGCATGCAGGTGATAATCGTTTTGTAGCCAAAGGTGAGTTAACAATCAGGGATGTCACGCACTCATTCGAACTGCCATTTGAACTTTTAGGTGTTATGGACCATCCAATGAGAGAGAACACCAAGGTTGCTGGTATTGTAGCTGAAGCTGCACTGATGCGCACAGATTATGGTGTTGGTGTAGGCGATTGGGCTGCAACAGCTGTGGTCGGTGACCGTGTGAACATCAAACTCAATCTGGAGCTTCTTGCTTCTGAATAGACTACAGAAAACTTTTTGATAAGCCGTGATCAAAAGTCACGGCTTTTTTTATTTTAAGAAACTCCATTTTCTCTCTCACACTTTTGCTAATCATCTCTTATATTAAGCGCATAAACGCTAAGGGAATTATCACTATGAAAAGAAAATCGATCTATATTATAACGGGATTTATTCTGTTTGCTGCATTATCACGCCTGCTTCCACATGCCTACAATTTTACTCCAATAGGTGCGATCGCCCTTTTTGGGGCAGCTTACTTTGCGGATAAAAAGTGGGCTTTAATAGTACCGATTCTGGCACTTTGGCTCAGCGACCTCCTTCTAAATAATTATGTTTACAGTGCTTATTATGATGGTTTTGCCTGGTTTACAGGTGGTTTCTGGTACCTTTATGGAAGCATTGCACTCACTGTTGTTTTAGGTTTCGTGATTTTGAAAAAAATATCGATCGGCAGAGTTTTGGGAGGTGCTGTAGGAGCTGCTCTCATCTTTTTTATTGTCAGTAATTTTGGTGTCTGGCTAACAAGCCCCCTCTATCCACCAACCTGGGAAGGCCTCATCATGTGTTACACTGCGGCAATACCCTTTTTCCACAATACACTGGCAGGTAACGTAATCTATTCCGCTATACTGTTTGGCGCATATGAATGGCTAAAAAGCTCCTATCCGGAACTACAAGCTGTTCATCTGAAATCCGGTGAATAATCCGACCTGTGGTTAAGCGAATGATTATTATTGGTGCGACTTCCGGTATCGGGGAGTCGTTGGCCCGGCAGGCTGTTGATAAAGGGTATCTGGTCGGAGGCACAGGCAGAAGAACCGACCGGCTTGAGTCACTCAGACAGGAACTTGGTGACTCCTTCTTCTTCAGAAAAATGGATGTCACAATTTTCGACGAAGCTTCAAGGGAGCTGCACGATTTAATTGAGGAGATGGGTGGTATGGATATCATCGTACTCAATTCCGGAATCTCTAACTATCCATCTAACTCCATCAATGAGATGGAACAGATGGTCATTGACGTCAACGTAAAAGGGTTTGTCAACCTTTTTGTGGATGCTTTTCAATACTTCCGGACTCAGAGAAGCGGACAAATAGTGGGAGTCTCATCAATTGCATCACTTTTTGGTTCCTCCCGCGCAGCACCTTACAGTGCATCCAAGGCATTTATATCCAATTATATGCAAGCTTACCGTCAGAGATCCAACGCTTCTGACAATTTTGACATCACCATAACAGATGTTAAACCGGGATTTGTCGAAAGTGAAATCACAGACGGCAAGCCCGGCATGTTTTGGGTAGGAAAGACAGACAAGGCGGTCAGGCAGATGCTATATGACATCGAAAAAAGAAAATCCTATTCCTATATCACACGACGCTGGAGACTCATCGCCTGGCTCATTAAAATGACCCCTAACTGGGTATTGGATCGCCTCAATATTTCAGCCTAACCATCCCTCTCGATCCAGCAAACGGTATTTTGTCACTTCTATTAAAATTTGATAAAGTCTGTCTAAATTCACTTTCGTTCCAATTACTTTGAGAATACTTTCAATGTCATGTGCTGATAATCCAAGAGCATACATACGCACGTTTCAGATTCTTTCTAGTTGGCTCATAAATCTGACAGATTCTGTGAACCATCTTGGTACTATAAGAGTTATTTATTCCCTTTAGCGTGTATAATTGTCGGTTACTAAGTGACCTGTATCTATGTGGTGAAAATTATTCATCCATAGTAGAAATAATTACACTTAGAACTAAAGTTATTCGAATGTGCAAATACATACCATTTCTATCCCTAAATATTTCTATTTGAGAATTGCTTGTAAATGGAGTGATATACATTCAAACAAAAAAGATATTACCGCTATTGAATGAATATCTCTTGAGGGTGTGTCGTATAAAAACCAGCTTCGTTTTCGTGAATATTAATCCCATTTAATTGATCAGAGATAACACTAATTGAATAGTACCCTGTTATATTATATCGCCCGGGTTTGATGATCTTGTTGTAAATATCCTTTCGATCCCATTCTAATTCAAGGACCAAGGATTCATCTTTGTTCAATGTGACAATCGCCGGCAAATCATGAAGGGCCTTATTATAGAATTTGCTCCAGTAAAGAGATCCATCAGAATCCGAAATAATAAAATCGAAGACGCCAGTGTTTTTAATTGAATCTGAGAAAGGATTATTTAGTACACCCAATTCAAGATCTTTCCCACTTACATTCTTGATTTCCATTTTAAACAGTACTGAGTTTTCCGAAGTGATGAATTGAGGAACATCAAGCGACATTTGAAGAATATTCTCCGGAGGTTCATTTAATTCGTCCCATTCAGGATAGTGGTCAGTATTATTCAAATTACACCCTAATAATAGCAGTATACAAACCATATTTGAGAACTTTAATATGCATTTCATGTCTTTAGAATTTTTTAAAATGTAATTAGTAAACGGTCAAAGCACCTAAATCGTTTTCAACACCAGTAATTCTGCTAAAAATTGCCAAATTTCCAGTTCTGCCCCAATGAATACCATATAATCTAACATGATTTTGATTATTATATGGTCTATTAAAAACAGGTGAGCCACTATCTCCACCTGCCGATGTATAAGTTGCTAGTGTTTGGCAAAGAAGCCGATAATTTTGACCTTGATAAGTGCTATTTATCGTAGCACATGCACCATTAATTTGTCCTGTAGTCCAGCCAGTTCTTTGCCCCACCTTATTTAGCCAAAGTCCCTCAAAGTATATATCATTATTAGCCTTACTATGAATATGAAATGTGGGTATATTATGATTAATTACCAATGAACCAGCCCCTTGCCCAGGGCCAGAGGAAAAAGTAGTTCGCACAATTCTACCAAAGTCAATAGATACTCCCGAGTTGTGTTGAATAAGAGCCGAATCACTCCACCTACATGGTGCATTGCTATAACATAACATTGGTATTGTAAATCCATACGGATCTTTAGCTTCATTACCTATATGCGATCCAGCACTACTACTGTGTTGGTAGTAGTCTGTTGAAGAATTAACTGCCCAGAATTGCTCAGTACAGTGCGAATTTGTTACCCAATAACTTACACCTCCCTGCATGGCATTAAATCCATAAGTGCATCTTCCATATCCAAATATATCAAAAAAGTTATCCGTTTCTAATTCCCACCCTAAACCACCTGCCAATGGTCTTACATAGTCTCTTAAAGTATGACTCTCAAGCTGTACTTTACCAGTTACGGATACATTAAATGCTTGTTCTGGAACACCCTTATTATTGAGTATCGATAACAAAGAATCTTTATTTTTATTTCCCTCAACACCAATAAGAATTTTATTATCTGTATTCGAAATTGATACAAATGATACTCCATCCTGATTAATTATAATAGGTAGAAATTGATCATGCCACTTTTTTAATTGAATGTATTCAAAATTTGCAGCTTCAAAGCGTACCCTCATGGCGTGAACTCCTCCCTCGAGATGACTTCCAACTACTGGATATTCTTTAGCAAGATAGTTTCTAATTTTACTTTGAATATCAGCCTTATCCAATTTATCTATATTTTTAGCTCGAATTACAATTACAGTTCCCTTATCTTCTAAAAAAATTCCTCCAAAACCAGGAATCTCATCAGAAAGATATAAAAAAGGGCGATTTATCTTTTGCATAAATTCATTATAAGTCACTGGACTGCTTTGAAACTTTTCATCAAATTTTAAATCGGTTTGAGTAGTTAAGGTTGATTCCTGACAACCTAATAATAAGAACATTGTAGATATAATTACTAAATACAACCTATTTGGTTGATTTTTCGTGATTTTTAAATAACTCCTGAACAAATTTTCCATATTTTTTCTCCATTATACTTTTTAATTAATGAATCACTATGGTTTTGTGAATAGTTACTCTATTATTTTAAAACTCAACAAGGAAATGAGTGATAAGCTCAATATGTCATTTCTTGAATAACTTACGCCTATATGTAATATAATTATATATTATAAAAATCAAATTTTAAATTCTTTGTTATATAATTTAGTTAGATTGCCTAACTAAAAGGACGATATTTCAGCCTAACCATCCCTCGCGATCCAGTGAGCGATATTGAATCGCTTCGGCTATGTGATTTGACTTTATCTCTTCCGAAAAATCCAGATCGGCAATGGTTCTGGAAACCTTCAAAATCCTGTCATAGGCTCGCGCCGACAATCCAAGTGCATTCATTGCCCTTTTCAGAATATTCCTGCCCGGTTCATCAAGCTGACAGATTTGACGGACCATCTTGGTACTCATTTGCGCATTGCAATAGACCTGTTGTACACCGGTAAACCGATGACTTTGAATTTCGCGTGCGGCAACCACTCTTTTCCGAATTTCAAAAGAGTTTTCACCTTTAACCCGTCCGGATAATTCGCCAAAACTTACTTTTTCAACATCGATATGCAGATCTATCCGGTCCAGGAGCGGACCACTGATTTTATTTAGATATCTCTGCATTTGCAGGTTAGATGCACCATCGGGGTCATTTTCATCAAACCAGTCACCTGTTGGTGATGGATTCATC
>SKZL01000114.1 GCA_007127395.1 Balneolaceae bacterium | reverse complement strand
TGGCGATTCCGATCCCATATTTCATGCGCATCAGTTCAGCCAGCATTTCTGATCTTTTGATCACAGGAATTTGTCTTGAAATGGCTTCACGCGTCTCTTCGTTTTCATCCGCCTTCACTGCACTGGTGTAAACGACAACATCGGCACCATCTATGTTGGCTGAATCGTGTGAAAAAAAGATAGTTGCACCCAGATTTTTTAGTCGGTCAGTCGTTTCCGATGAGCTGTGGTCCGAACCACTTACTTTATAGCCCTGATGCAGTAGTATCTCTGCCATTCCGCTCATACCTATCCCCCCGATTCCGACCATGTGTATATGGTGGGTTCGTCCAAAAAGAGGTTGATTTTGAATGGCTTGTTTCATTATGGTTATTCCTTTATGCGGCTTAAAATTTCGTTTGCGATATGATCTGCTGCTTGTGGTTTTGCCAGCTTACGCATAGCATTACTCATCTTGTCCAGTCTTTGCGGATCATTAATAAGTTCAAGTATTCTATCAGTAAAATGATCCTGCAGATCAGATTCGTCTAACAAATCAGCGGCATTAGCATCCGCCATCGACCTGGCATTTTTGTATTGATGGTTTCCAGCTACATTGGGCGATGGAATTAACAGTGCCGGTTGTCCAAGATTCATCAATTCACTGCATGTGCCGGCCCCCGCTCTGGTGATCACCAAATCTGCGACATCATAAGCTGCCGGCATCTCCTCGATAAAAGGCATCAGCCTTAAATTGGGATATTTTTGCAGGTCGATTGATCTGTTCAGTGATTCGAAATAGTGTTTGCCACACTGCCAGATGATCTGAAGGTTGCCTGAGTTGTGCAGTTTCTCATGCTCCTTAAACATTATCTCGTTGATTGCCTTTGCTCCACCGCTTCCACCCAGGATCAATATGGTTTTCCGCGTGCTGCTGAATCCAAATTTTTGTCGTGATGATTCAATATCTGATGACTCTATTCCGGATCGGATTGGATTGCCCGTTAGAACAATTTTTTCAGCCGGCAGATAGTTAGAGGCTTCATCAAAAGCTGTAAAAATTCCGGCAGCATATTTAGACAAAAGTCTGTTTGTTACACCGGGGTAACTGTTTTGCTCCTGAATGAAAAGAGGGACAGACAGTTTTGAAGCCACCCATCCAATCGGGCCGGATGCAAATCCACCGCAGGAAATCACAAGATCAGGCCTGAATGATCGCAGTATCATCAAACTTTGAATCAGGCTTACCAATACTTTAAATGGGAAGAGAAGATTTTTCATTGTAAAACGTCTGTGAAATCCGCTGATCCAGACAGATTTAATTTCATATCCATATTTGGGTACCGTTTCCCACTCCATTCGATCCCGGGTTCCAACGAAAAGTATTTCAGCGTCACCCATTTTTTTTCTTAATGAGTCAGCAATAGCAATCGCCGGATAGACATGGCCACCCGTACCACCGGCTGCCATAATAATCCTAAGCGGATTTATGGCAGCGGTGAGGGTGTCTGTAGATGATATGTTCGTCTGAACGGTTGTGATCATCCGTTATAAAATCTGGCGTTTGCATTTCTGTTATACTTCGAAATATTCAGCAGGATTCCCATCATGACTCCGGCAAAGAGCATGCTGGTTCCACCATAACTGATAAATGGCATCGGTAAACCTGTAACCGGCATTAGCCCGGTTGCAACAGCTGCATTTACAAATCCATAAAGTGTGATCATCAGTGTGGCACCCAGCGACATCAATGTCCCTAAAACATCAGGAGCATGTCGCGCAATGACTGCAATACCCCTGAAAAGAATGATTGTGAATATGATGATGACGAGGAATGAACCCACAATGCCATACTCTTCAGCGATAATGGCAAAAATGAAATCGTTATATGGAGCCGGCAAAAAATCGCGTTGTGTGCTTTTATCGATACCGACACCCAGTAGCTGTCCCTGTGCAATTGCGATATGTGCCTGCTGAGCCTGATAACCACTTCCTGACTCAAAATTGCTGTTGTTCAATTCAGTGATCTGATTCACATATTGAGTGATTCGGCTCTGTCGTTCCGCCGATGATGTTATAAAAGCTGAACCGCCAATCATTCCGATTAGAATCAATCCGAAAATCTGAGGTGCGCTGATACGGCCAACAAACATCATGAATATGGAGATTCCCATTAATAGTGCTGCGGAACTAAAATCCTCCACGGCTATCAGTGCGCAAGTGATGGTAATCCAGAACATAATGGGCAGAAATGCACGCTTAAAGTCCTTTATATACTCCTGTTTTTCATGGAGTAATACAGATATATGAATAATCAGTGATATTGCTGCAAAAGAGGCAGGTTGAAATGAAAAACTACCCAAAGAGAGAGATCTGCGAGCACCAAATACAAAATCACCATAAAAAATGACTGCGATCAGAAGTATCCAGCTCAATAACATCAATACCCGGCTAAAACGTGCAAGAATAGTGTAGTTGAGTTTGGAAACAAGAATCATGACCAGAAACGCAATGCCAATCTTAATAACATGGGCAAACACGAGTTTGCCGGCAGTTGTGCCGTGTGTTTGAGCGAAGAATGCAATGGATGAGAAAACAGCCAATGTCCCGAAGATCATCAAAATGACGATAGATAGCAGGAGAACTTGATCACTGCCATATTTTGGCACTTCCAACTCTTCAGAAGTTGTACCAAAAATGGATCCTATTTTGCTATTTGGTGTTGTGTAATGCAGAGTATGACTATTTATTGGGTGAATGTTTACAGGTCCAGAACTGCTTGTTTAAATTCATTTCCGCGATGCTCATAATTCTCAAACATGTCAAAAGAGGCACAGGCAGGGCTTAGTAAAACGATTTCACCCCTTTTTGCGACCTTTTTAGACTTTTTAACGGCATCCTTCATGCTGTTTGCTTCAATCAGATTTGGAACAATATTTCCCAGAAATTTTTTAATAGAAGCTCTTGCTTCTCCGATTGCTACAATCGTATGTACTTTTTCACGGATTTGGTGTTCCAGGAGTTTAAAATCGTTTCCCTTGTCACGTCCGCCAAGGATCAAGACCATGGGTGTGCTATATGAGTCCAGGGCATACCAGACTGCGTTTACATTAGTTGCTTTACTATCATTGATATACCTAACCCCTTTATACTCCCTGACCAGTTCAAGCCTGTGCTCCACACCTTCGAACGTCCGCAGGCTTTCTCTAATAAACTCATTTTTGATTTCAGCGGCTCTTGCTGCAAGAGCAGTAGCCATTCCATTTTGTAAATTGTGATTACCTTTTAGTCCGATTTCACCAATTTTCATAAGATGTTCTTCCTCGCTGTTGAGTTTTAGGATCAGTTCACCGTCTCGAATAAATGCACCTTCAGACACCTCATTTTTGTATGAAAATGCAAGCATTCTGGGGTGGTTACTTCTCTTCTTTATCTCTGATATTTGTTCCGTAATGACCGGGTCGTCGAAATTGTAGATAAACCAGTCTGAAGAGGTTTGATTTTCTGCTATTCGGAACTTGGATTGAGCATAAAGTGAAAAATTGTGTTGATATCGATCCAAATGATCAGCAGTAATATTCAGAATGAGGCTGACCTTTGGTTTAAATCGTTCTATATGGTCGAGTTGAAAACTGCTGACTTCCAATAGAGCAGTTAAAGTTTCTGGTGTTCTGTCAACCAGATCTGAAAAAGCTGTTCCTACATTACCTGCCAAAATAAAATCTTCATTTGCAAGGCTCCATGTATGAGCGAGCCAGTTGATCACGGTAGTTTTCCCATTACTGCCTGTGACTGCAACGATCTTTGAAAGGTTAGAGCGGCTTGCAAACTCGATTTCTGATAAAACTTTTTTCCGGTTATCTGTATAATGCCTGACAATTGGAGCCGATGAAGGCACACCCGGGCTTACGACTAAGAGTTCACCATTAAAGGCTTCTTCGGAGTGTTGTTTCTCTTCATACCGGATAGATGCATCATCCAATCGTTTTTTAGCTTCATCACTAATGGTGCCGGCATCAGATACAAACGGTATTGCACCCAATCTCTTTGACAGGAGTGCGGCAGCAACGCCACTTCGTGCTGCACCTGCAATAACGATATGTCTGTTTTTGATTTCTGTCATCGCAGTTTGAGAGTTAGCAGGCTTAAAATTCCAAGCAGTATGGCAATAATCCAGAATCGCACAACGATTTTTGATTCAGCCCAACCCTGTTTTTCAAAATGGTGGTGTATAGGTGTCATCAGAAAAACTCTTCTTCCTTCACCATATTTTTTCCGGGTATATTTGAACCATGTAGTCTGAATGATCACTGAAGCAGCTTCCACCATAAAAATGCCGCATATAATCGGCAACAGAAGCTCTTTATGGATCATGATAGCCAATGCACCTAACGCTCCTCCAAGGGCAAGTGATCCAGTGTCTCCCATGAAAACAGCGGCAGGGTAGGAGTTGTACCATAAGAAACCGAGGCATGCTCCTACAAGTGAAGCTGCAAAAATTGTCAACTCGCCTGATCCGGATAAATACATGATATTCAGGAAAGAAGAGAAATCGACTCTGCCGGATACATAGGCGAAAATGCCCAGTATGACTCCTGCAATTGCAGAGGTTCCCGACAGCAATCCATCCAGTCCGTCAGTCAGATTTGCTGAATTACTGACAGCGGTAATGATAAAGACAACCACGGGGATATAAATCAACCATCCGTATTCTTGTCCTAAAAACGCATAATCAATATGAACCTCTTTCAAAAAAGGTACCGTCGTGATCGTATTGAACTCTTGAAAACCCGGATAGAAATAGAGTACGGTTCCAAGAACAATCCCTACAGAGACCTGTCCAATGACTTTAAACCAACCATGTAACCCGGATTTATTTCTCTTGACCACCTTAATGTAGTCATCAATAAAGCCCACAATCCCTAACACCAGTACAACAAAAATGATCATCCAGGTATAGATGCTGTAAATATTCATCCATAAAATTGCCGGAATAATCATCGCAAAAATGATGATAACTCCACCCATGGTTGGTGTGTCAGATTTCTTTAGGTGTGTCTGCAGGCCAAGATCTTCTCTGATGACCTCTTTTAGTTGCATTTTCTTTAGCCAGAGGATGATTTTCTTCCCAATAATGAGACTAAAGATCAGTGCTGTAGCTGCAGCGAATGCAGTTCTTGTCGTAATAAAGTCGAACGCGCCGAAACCCGGAATTGCGTAAAGGTCATCCAGCCATGAGATCAATTCATATAACATCAGGCGACCTCCTCATTTTCCGGGTTACTATTTTTCTTCAGGAGTGCTTCTCTGGCAATTTCGCGATCATCAAAATGAAATCGTTTGCCATTAATTTCCTGGTAAGTTTCGTGCCCCTTGCCGGCAATCAGGATAATTGCCCTTGAACCTGCTTCAGCTATGGCTTTTTCAATGGCCTCTTTTCTGGATTCAACGACATTGACATTTTCGGGTTTTTTGAAACCGGCCATGATATCTTCAATGATCATCTTCGGGTCCTCAGTTCTGGGGTTGTCTGAGGTTACGATCACTTCATTTGCAAATGTTTCAGCGATACGAGCCATTTTAGCTCTTTTTGATTTGTCTCTGTCGCCACCGCAACCAAACAAGATGATCAGTTTGTCACGATTGGATTTCAATTTTTTTAAAGTGTGAGATACATTTTCAAGAGCATCGGGAGTATGGGCATAGTCAACAAAGACGGTCGGGCTGTTTTTGGAATTTTTGTCCAGCCAGACTTTTTCAAGGCGGCCGGGAGCGCCTGTACAACTTTTCAGGACTTTCATTATCTCTGCTCCGTCAATACCTAATGCGGTGCATATGAGCAGCGACTGCACAGCATTGTATGCATTAAAATCTCCGGCCAGCGGTGTGTGAAATTCAGTTCCGTCCACACTTAAAGTCATACCATTATAATCCGATTCTACTATAGTGGCATTGATGAGCCCCCGACCTTTAAAGCCAAATGTCAAAACTTTAGCAGGTGTGGAGTCTGTAATCCATTCACCTTTGGGGTCATCGATGTTGGTGATTGCACAACTGCGGTTATCCAATTTATTGAAGAGTATTTTTTTAGCAGACGCATACTCTTCAAATGAATTGTGATAATCGAGGTGATCATGAGTTAAATTGGTAAATGCAGCTACTTTGAATGGAATACCTGCCACCCGATGCTGTTCCAGTGCGTGTGATGATACTTCCATAATCAGGTATTGGCTTCCATCCTGCACCATCTTTTTTTTTTTTTTT
>SKZL01000022.1 GCA_007127395.1 Balneolaceae bacterium | reverse complement strand
GCCGTTCTGCTATCTACCTGCCGGGTACGTTTAATTTTCCGATGAACAGTGAGTTTGAGGCACTAATAACCTTTACAGGATCAGGCGCCGGTGGCTGGCTTCGTTCTGTAGCTCCATCCAACGATGCAATCACCGTTCGCACACATCACTCTTTTGTGGAACTTCCCGACGACAATTATACTCCTCGTAAATATGATCCACGCTCCGGATTTTTCCCGGTATCCTATCAGGATTACAGCGCACCGATTGGCGGAGAGTTTACACAGCGCTATGCCGTGAGGCACAGGCTGGAGAAGAAAGATCCGATGGCAGAAAGAAGTGAAGCGGTTGAGCCGATCGTCTTTTATCTGGATAACGGCACACCCGAACCGATCCGGACAGCTCTTCTGGATGGTGCGCGATGGTGGAATGAAGCGTTTGAAGCTGCCGGTTATATCGATGCCTTTCAGGTGAAGATGCTACCGGATGATGCCCATCCAATGGATATACGCTATAATGTGATCAACTGGGTTCACCGCTCCACGAGGGGTTGGTCATATGGATCATCTGTAGTGGATCCAAGAACCGGAGAGCTTATCAAAGGAAATGTGTTGCTGGGATCGCTGCGGGTCAGGCAGGACTATATGATCGCAGAAGGGCTTCTGGCTCCGTATGAAGAGGGTGTGGATCCTGACCCGCAGATGCTGGAGATGGCATTGAACCGTATTCGTCAACTATCGGCTCACGAGATTGGCCACACACTCGGCATCGCACATAATTTTGCGGCCAGTGTAAACGATCTCGCCTCTGTTATGGACTATCCTCACCCGATGGCTACCCTCAACCCGGATGGCTCACTCAGTCTGGAGAATGCGTACGATATCGGAATCGGCGAGTGGGATAAACGTACAGTGATCTGGGGTTATCAGGATTTCCCGGAAGGTGTAGATGAAGAGGAGGCACTGGATAACATTATCCTTGAAACCATTGATATGGGACTGCTCTATCTGTCGGATGAGGTGGCGAGGCCACAGGGAGGGAGTCATCCCGACGCGCACCTTTGGGAGTATGGATCAGACCCGATCGCACAACTGGATCATATCATGGATATTCGACGAGCAGCTTTGAACCGGTTTGGTGAGCGAAATATCCGCATGGGCAGGCCGATGTCCGACCTGGAAGATGTACTGGTGCCGATCTATCTGTATCACCGCTATCAGACAGAAGCGACCGTAAAACTGGTTGGTGGTGTGGATTATGCATATAACCTGAGGGGTGATGGTCAGCCGGGGCCCGCAGTTTTAACACCCACCCGACAACGCGATGCACTGAACATACTGCTACGCACTCTTGACCCGGCAGAATTGGCACTTCCGGATCAGATTGCAAACCTCATCCCGCCAAGGCCTGCTCGAATTGCAACCACACGGGAGCATTTTCGCGGATATACAGACCCGATCCTGGACCCTGTAGCCATGGCTGAAACTGCGGCTCAACATACCGCCGGACTCCTATTTAACTCAAATCGCGCAGCACGCCTGACGGTTCAGCAGTCCAGGGATACATCACAACTCTCTCTTAGTGAAACGGTTCAAACAGTACTGGATGCTACCCTCAAAAAGGAGATGCCATCCGGTGTTCATGGGGCCGTTCAGAGAGGGATTAACACGGCGGTCTTGCGTTCACTGCTTCAATTGGCTGCGGATCAAAATGCATCACCGGATGTACAGGCAATTACCGGGCAGCAGATCAGAGATCTAAAAGAGTGGCTTGAAGCTGCCGGGAGTACCGGCAATGAGTTATCAAATGCACATTACCACTTTTTAGGGGAGATGATTGCTCGGTTTCAAAAAGATCCGACCGGCTTTATAGCACCACCGGCACCCTATACTCCTCCCGGCGCACCGATAGGAGGCGGAAGTGGATTACATCTTTTAATGTGTGATTTTTGAAATGATATTCAGATGATCATTTGAATCGGTTACATTTTTTAAGATGATGTTATATTGTACAATTGTACAGTTTATGTTATCTTAAACAATTGACCTTTGATTAATCCAGGGAATAAATCATCATGAAGATTGTAATAGACACTTCAGCAGTGATGGCGGTTTTGCTCTATGAAAACAAACGAGATGAACTCTTAAACGTTACGTATGGAGCTGAACTTTATGCACCCCTGATCATGCAAGCTGAAATTGGGAATGCTGTTTCATCATTAATGAAACGGGGTTTGATTTCTTTAAATCAGGGTACAATGATCGTTAAAAGTGCTTCAAATATACCCATTTCATATCAAGAGATTGATATATTTGCGGCTTTGGAACTCTGCTACGAACACAAGATATATGCATACGATGCCTATTTCCTGGCGGATTGTAAAAGAATGAATTTTCCCCTTTTAACTCTTGATAAAGGGATGAAAAATATTGCACAAAAGATCAATATCAAATGCATTGAACTATGAAAGAGTACACCTATTCAGAAGCGCGTCAAAAATTGTCGCAGGTATTGGATGAAGTCGTGAAATATGGTGAGGTGCATGTGAAGAGAAGGGATGGTACCCGTTTTACGATAAAGCAGGATAAAGATCCGCGTTCACCGCTTGATGTTGAGGGAGTCAAAGGGGTCTCTATTTCTGAAGAAGAACTTATTCAAAGTATTCGTGAATCGAGGGAAAGAAACTGAAAAAGAATGGCCTGATCGTCCTGTAATATAATCCTCTTGAGAAATTCAGGAACACAAAATATATCCAATATGTTGTAGCGGAGGATCGTTTGTATGATGCAGACACACTCGTTGAACTCTATCCTCATCAAAGACTTTCCGGAAAGAGTTGGTGGGTTGATGAGCCCGGTGATACATTACCCGGAGTGCAACGGCCATAATTAACCGAATCAAATACAATTTATTTATATGCATTTTGATCTCATTCGTTCATGTATAGTACTTACTCTCCTGTTTTCTATAATTCTTGCGTCCTGCAGCGATGACCAGTTCATTGTTGAACCGGAAACCGATCAGGATCACGAGTATGAAGTGATACTCAGCAATGAAAGTTCAGAAGAGCACTCTTTTCGTGTCGTCCGTATCGTTCAGGATCTGGAATTTCCATGGGCAGTTGCCTGGCTGCCGGATGGCAAAATGCTGATTACCGAACGCCCTGGAAGGCTATTATTGGCGGATGGTCAACAGACATCTGAAATTGGAGGGCTGCCTCCGATCCTGGCACAGGGACAGGGGGGTATGCTGGATATTGTTGTGCATCCGGATTATGAGAATAATGGCTGGATCTATTTTACCTTTTCAGCTCCGGATGGTGGAAATAGTGCACTGAGCCTGGCACGAGCTACACTGGGTGATGGAGAGCTGGAAAATCTGGAAATTCTGTACAGACAAAATCCTGCCAAAAATCCGGGCCGCCATTACGGAGCGCGTATCGCTTTTGCAGAGGATGGAACTCTCCTTTTTTCGATCGGTGATCGCGGGCTTAAAGACCCTGCACAGGATCTGACAGATGTAACAGGATCTACCATCCGCCTGAATGATGACGGCTCTGTCCCGGAAGACAATCCATTTTTCGGCACCGACTATGCACTGCCTGAAATTTACTCATACGGCCACAGGAACGCACAAGGAATGGCAGTCCACCCTGAAACAGGAGCCATCTGGCAGCATGAGCACGGGCCCAGAGGCGGAGATGCGCTCAATGTCATAAAACCCGGGGGCAATTACGGATGGCCTGTTGCAACCTATGGCCGTAATTACGGAACGATGACCCGTATCGGAATTGAACCTCATGAAGATCCTGATATCGAAAATCCTATTGCCTATTGGGTTCCCACCTCAATTGCCCCCTCAGGCCTGACTATATACACGGGCAACGAATTTGAAAACTGGAACGGGAATCTTTTCCTTGGCGCTCTGGCACAGCGTCATCTTCGCAGGATTGTCATCGTTGGAGCAGAGGTTGTACATCAGGAGGTGCTTCTGGAAGGAGATCTAGGCCGCATCCGCGATGTACGCACCGGCCCCGACGGTAAGATCTACCTGTTAACAGATCACTCCAATGGAGCGCTCTATCGATTGGAAAATATTGACAATTGATTTATAGAGGCAGAAGGCAAAAGGCAGACGGCAGAAGAGTGTCCTTGATCAGTATTTGTCGATCTGCATATTACCTAAAAATAGTCCTTCTGAATTTAATTCAGAATCTCATGATTTATGAGTTAATTAGAAACTATGAACTTTGCATCACTCCGAGGTTTGGCTCATCTTTTGCACCCCGACGGCTGTCGGGGAAATCCTGATATCCATCAGGATGACGTTGATTATAAACTTCTGCCCTCTGCCTTTTGCCCTCTGCCTACTTTTTACTTCTAACTTTTTACTTTTCACCCCTTCTGCCTTCTGCTGCGTGCTGTTCGCAGTCCCGACCCCGACTGTTGTCGGGGGCCTTCTGCCTTTTGCAGGCTTTTAACTTTCTAACCCCAACCTCATTCAGGCATCAACACTTCTCCACTTATAGCTTTTCACTTTTCACTCCCTTTAACTTCCCACAAAAAAGACCGCATTCACCATGAAAAGTTTGCCGTTTTCCCAGAACCCTCTGAACAGCGGGTTATCCACGAAATAGACGACCTGTCCGGAGCCATGCTGCTGCACACCGAACACCATTGAATGCTCAAGCTGTTTTTTTGCCTGATGCCCTGCAAACCCACTTACATGTGCCTCCGGTTGTGCAGATCCCACATTCCAGCCGGAATCCAAATATTCAAAAGCAGATGCATCGGTTTTCAGTGACATGTAGGTTTCACCATAACCAAAACCGAGCGGATGAGTATGATCTATATGAACCTTGAATATAGCTCCGGACAACCGGCTGCTTGTTGCCCGTCTGCTGCGATTATCAAATGGCTGTAGACGATCCTCAATTGATGGTTCTTCAGCTTCTGCACTTTTTCGCTGCAACTGGAATCCGTCTCTGCCTGCAAGCAAACTGTTGGCCTGACCAAATGCGATCAACGTGCCACCATCACGTGTCCATGCACTGATTTTTTCGATTACGGCATCCGTAAACACACCCCTGTAATTACCGGACGGCAGAACCAGCACATTATACTTATTCAAATCCGCTCTCATCAAAAAATCAGAATGGATCAGCGTAGCCGGATACTTCAGTTGATGATCAAAAAAGTGCCAGATTTCACCTGCGTTCAGCGATGATGTACCTTCACCCATCACAACAGCTATCTCCGGTTTTTTAATTACATTTAAATTTCCGGAGCCGAAATCGGAACCGGTCGTGACAAATCCGGAGGCCGCACCATGAAGCGATCTCTGATATTTTTCTGCCACCTCCATCACAATCTCATCAAACCGTGCACCCAGATTCCGGTTATTATCCCTTGGAATGATCACAGTTCCTCTTCCAAAATCCCTGCCATCGATCTGAAAAGGAACCTGAGTGTAGCGGCTTCTGATTCCCCGTTCTGTAATTTCAGCCAGAAATCTGGCATCATCCATCGTCTCCCATCTCAAAAGATAAGCATACGGATTTTCACTGCCGGTGAACTCCATCTCACGAAAAATCTCTGCAGAGATATTCCGGTCCGGATTGATCCGGCTCTCCAATGCATATCCCTCCAGTCCAAAACGATAGTGTGCCTCCCATGCGGTGATATCGTAGGTGAGTGAATCAACAAGTTCAGGATTGGGCTCAAAAAATACCCTCACCAGATTTCCCTGCGGCTGATAAGCACTGATAATTATATCATCCGGCTCTATGGCAAATCGTCCGGCCTCTCTGGTCGAGAAGTTATATCCGTTTACACTACGCCCTGAACCGGCAGTGCCATATTCGATCTGCTTGTTATCGAGCGCCTTCAGCAGATTGTAGATTTTATCACTGTTATTATCAGCTTTTACAACAAATGTTTTGTAGTGGCTTGTTGGATTATTTCTGGAGTTTTCAAAAAATTGCCTGAACTCTGAAATCATTCTTTCCGAATGGTTGGAAGCGACTTCAACCGTTGAAATTCCGGTGGTAAAATGTTGCTCAACTCTGTCAAAAAGAGTCAATGTATCCCCTTCAGCTCTTTCAATGCCAAGTCCCGAAAGGCTATGTCCGGGCATTTCATACGTCATGCCGATTGCTCCGTGAAAGGTTGGCCAGGTATCACCAAAGCTCGGATAGAAGAGATCAAACCGTTCTCTTGTAAAATAGAGCCAGCTCTCCTCGTCAAAATAGCTGATATGATTGTCTCCGATCATTCGCTGAAACTCACGCTGCCAATCGGTGACAGCGAGATGAAGAGGTTCTG
>SKZL01000343.1 GCA_007127395.1 Balneolaceae bacterium | reverse complement strand
TTCTTGGTTTTGAACCAATTCACACCAACATCTCAAATTCTGAGATCCAGAAATCCTGAAACAAGTTCAGGAGGACAGCTTAATTTTGGCTAAGTCCCATTATTACTCAATCCAATTATGTATCAATCCAATTATGTATCAATCCAATTCAGGGATTTGGCTGAGGGCGCGGAACTCACGGTAGCGGTCGTAAATCTCCTTTTCGGTAAGGTCTTTGAGCCTCTCGGGACCAAATTTCTCCACACAGAAGCTGGCCATTACAGATCCGAATATCACAGATCTGCGAAGGTTTTGCGGAGTCCTGTCGTTGGTATATGCGATCCACCCGAGCATACCGCCCAGGAAGGAGTCGCCCGCGCCGGTAGGATCAAAAATATCGATGACTGGATAGGCAGGTGCAGAAAAGATCTCGGTACCGGCAAAAAGAAGGGCTCCATGCTCCCCTTTTTTGATGATCAGAGATTCAGGGCCCATTGAACGGACGATCTCTGCCGCCTTCAACAGATTGGGCTCATCAGCCAGTTCTCTCGCTTCCGAATCATTTATTACCAGCAGATCTACTTTTTTTAGTGTCTTTTTCAGTGCATCCAATGCACCGTCAATCCAGAAATTCATGGTATCCATCACCACAAAATCGGGTTTATCGATCTGCTCAAGAACTTTCGATTGCAAACTGGGTTCAATGTTTCCAAGTGCCACATATCGCGCATTTTTATACTCTTCCGGGATCACCGGATCAAAATGCTCAAACACATTTAGCTGGGTATCCAGAGTATCACGATTGTTCAGGTCGTAGTGATATTTTCCTTGCCAGAAAAATGTATTTCCGGATTTATCGATCTGCAGTCCGGTGAGATCCACTTTTTTGCTCTTCAAGAGTTCAATATCCTCATCGGCAAAATCTTTACCCACCACACCCACGAGGTTTACATTTTCCGCAAAGTAGGATGAGGTTAGCGAAATATATGTGGCAGACCCTCCCAGGATCCGGTCCACCTTGCCAAATGGAGTTTCAATTCCGTCGTATGCAACCGACCCGACAACTAATAGTGACATAGCTTATTTCAATGTTTCTTGATTGGTTTTAATGACACACAATAATAGGGATTTTAACATTCCAATATGAAGCAATCTTTTTGTTTGGTTAAAATCTTACATTTAGCTTAATAAAACTGATCTGGACTTTTTACAGGGCATTGAAAAACTTAATACGGTATCATATAGCATCACGTTCAAAGAATGTGCGCTTCGCCTGCAAAAAATGAACACTACATGTATAAGAATCAAAACTAAACTCACATAATGCAGAACCATTCAAAATTCATGAAAAGGGCTATTGAACTGGCCCGGATCAGTATTCATAAAAATCATGGCGGACCATTTGGATGTGTTATCGTAAAAAATGGCCGGATTATTGGCGAGGGACATAACAGGGTCACCATCGATAGTGATCCCACCGCACATGCAGAAGTTGTGGCTATTCGGAATGCATGTTCAAAGATCAACGATCATCAGCTCACCGGTTGTGAACTCTATACTACCTGTGAGCCCTGCCCGATGTGCCTGGGGGCTATATACTGGGCACGTCCAAAAATGATCTACTACGGGTCCACACGAAAAGATGCCGCCGATGCCGGATTTGATGATGATTTTATTTATCATCAACTGCATGTTGAACCCGCTGAGCGCAAAATTAAGATGATCCCGCTTGAAAGGCCTGAAGCACTCTTGCTTTTTGACGACTGGAGAAAGAAAGAGGACAAAAAAGAGTATTGAATGGAGAAACAGTTGCACCCTTTTTATCATTTTCTAAAAAATCGAGCGGATGAATCGCTGCCCGGTGAGTATGCTCATAAAGAGATGGCTCCCGTTCCACTGAGCCCCGGTTTCAATCTGCCCGAAATAGATGAAAAAAAAGCACATCCAAGTGCTGTATTAGCCCTTCTCTTTCCGGATGAGTTTCAGAAATTGCACATTCTTTTTACGCTTCGAACCGGTTCAATCCGTCATGCCGGACAAATCAGCTTTCCAGGCGGACGATCTGAAAATGGTGAGGATCTGTTACAAACGGCTTTACGGGAAACGAAAGAAGAGATTGGTGTGGATCAGAAGGAGGTTGAAATCGCCTGTTCACTCTCTCCATTTACTCTTCACAAAAGCGAAAACCGAATCACCCCTTTTGTCGGATTCCTGATCAAAAGACCACAAACGAATCCAAATCCGGATGAAGTGGAAGAAATATTCAGCTGCAATCTGGATAAACTGATGAATAAACATACCTTGAAACAAAAAAGATGGAGCTTACTGGATCATGATTTTGAGGTACCCTATTGGGATATCCATAAAGTCCCACTTTGGGGAGCAACTGCTATGATGCTGAATGAACTACTGGCTTTATACCGTGAGTTTGTCGAAACTCATTCGGATAATTAAATTTCATATTGAAACTGCCGAACCTTTCAGGCGGACCTCAGACCACCGTCAGATTCGGACAGATTCCAGCTTAACTATGGACAACTTTATAGATTAAAAAGAGACCCCCACAACGACATAAAATTGTTCACTATCCGGATTCAGGATGAGTGCCCCTGACAATGGGATACTGAAATAGTCTGTAATTTTGATCTCTTTTGTAGTGCTGATCCCCACATTTACAAGGCTGAACTCACCGTCCATGGAGTGCCAGCCATCTCCGGCACCGAAGAAGAGATCGGCTGCGCCCAATGAGAGTCCGGCTTCAAAATAGAGATCACCACCTGCAGAACCGGCCTCCTCAGCTTCATTCAGCACCATATTTGCACTCAATGAAAAATTCCCAAGATCAAGGCCTGTATTGATTTCAAAGGCGTGACTATCCCCATCAAAGTAGTCTGATCCCGGATAGTAGTAATCGGTAATTCCGATGCTTAACCCAAAATCAAAAGCATAAGACGCATAAAGATCCATCTCCTGAAAACCGTCATAACCCTGCGATCCCCATCCCCCAATCGTAAAATTACCTGCTTCTAATTCCACGTAGGGTTGAATAGATGGGCCTGAAAATGCCACCCCTCTAAAGACATAGGTACTGTAAAAATCCACTCCTGTATTAAAACTAACCTCCTGTGCAACAGATTTTTCCGGAGTTACTACTGTGATCATGCTAAAAATGAGTGCTGAAAAAAGAACCCCTTTCATCAGGCTTCGGATTGTATTTGATTCGTTCATAATTGTATATTTCAATGGTTTCAGTTGATTACGGAGTTAATTGACGAAACTAAAGGAGCACTGTAGAGTCCAATCTGAAGTGCTCCTTTTTTGTTTGTTTTGGTTAAAGTTTCATTTGATCCGCTATTCGGAAGCAAAACTACCAAGTTCAGATGTTCTGACCGGTGAGAAGTCAGGATACGCTTTATTGCCATGCTCAGAGATATCCAGTCCATCCGATTCCACTTCAGGAGATACCCTTACACCCAGTGTATATTTCAGTGCTCCAAAGACAATCAGTGAGAAGATAAATGTCACTGCCAATATGGACGCTGTTCCAAGTAACTGGATTCCAAAACTGGATTGAGCTGAGAAAATTCCGACTGCTAAAGTTCCCCAAATTCCACATACACCGTGAACAGAGATTGCTCCAACAGGATCATCAATTTTGAGCTTATCAAACATCAGAATAGAGAAGACGACAATAACACCTGCAATTGCACCCACAGCAACAGCACCGATTACAGAGATCACATCAGCACCGGCCGTGATTCCGACGAGTCCTGCAAGAATACCATTCAGTGCCATTGGCGCATCCAATGATTTCATCAAAATCTGTGTTGTTGCCATTGCGGCCAGGGCTCCGGCACAGGCTGCCAATGCGGTTGTCACAAAGACATAGGATACTTCGGCAGGATCAGCACTCAGTACAGAACCACCGTTAAAACCGAACCACCCGATCCAGAGAAGAAATACACCCACTGTAGCCAATGGAATGTTGTGAGCAGGGATACCGATGATCTTACCATCTTTATATTTCCCGGATCGTGCGCCCAAAAGAATCACACATGCCAGACCGGCTGCACCACCAACACCGTGAACAAGGGTTGAACCGGCAAAGTCATAAAAACCGAGTTCATCTAACCAACCGCCTCCCCAGACCCAGCTACCGGTAATCGGATAACTGATCGCAAGCAGCAAAGCACCAAAAATCATAAAAGAGGAGAGTTTAATTCTTCCTGTGACACAACCGGAAACAATGGTTGCGGCTGTGGCAGCAAACATCGCCTGGAAAATAAAGTCGGACCAAATAGTCATCTCTTCACCATATGCAGGTGTCAACATTCCAACCGGATCAGTAGGATCATAACCGATTCCAAAACCTCCGAAACCGAAGATTCCATTGAAATCTCCAGGGTACATCAGCTGAAATCCAACAAAAGCGTAGATCAAAATACCCGTACATAGAATAAAAACATTTTTGTAGATCACATTTACTGCATTCTTGGACTGTGTGAGGCCACTTTCAACAGTGGCAAAGCCAAGGTGCATCAACAGTACCAGGAATGCAGCTATCAATATCCAGAGGTTGTCGATAATAAATTTAATGTATGCGGTAGATGCCATAAACTCTTCAAGAGTAGAGTAGCCGGCCTCGCTTGCTTCCTGAGCCTCAGCTTCTTCAAAATACTCGGCTTCAGAAACTGTAATGGTTTCAAATGTAGATTCCTGCAGTGAAACAACTTCTGATGAATTCGCATCATAGAGCGCATAACCTGCAATTGCAAAGACTACGAGAAACAGAATTGTGGCTTTCACAATTTTATTCATAATGTCATAATGTTTGGTTGATGTTTTGGTTGCCTAAAATCTGTATGCATTTATCAACTTTGTCAATACTTTTTTAATAAAAATATCATTTGGCTCTTTATTTATTAATACGGATTAGAAAAGCGCTTTCAAAAAATTAATCGGCCTGACGAAAGCGGTACCAACTTCTTTGATTGAATCTATATTTTCGGAACTCTTACTCTTTTTTGAGAGTGAATGCCTCCAAGCCAATCATTTACGATCATAATTGGGGTTAGAAATCATCAGTCATGGAACAGATGACCCAATTGATCAAAATATTTCGTTCTATAAGTAAAGAATTGCTCTAAAAGGATAATGACAGGTATTGATTTACTGACTCAGTTATTACACCTTATAACAAACATGAAATTAAACCCAGTATGATGAAAAAACGACTTCTAATAACACTTTCTCTATCCATTTTTCTGCTATCAGCTGCAGGGTTAAAGGCTCAAAGTCCTGCTGATATTCTGGATAGAATGATTCAGGAACATGCCAATTCGATCTCCGGCATAGAAACAATGATGGTTGTTACAAAATTGGAAGGCCTCATCGAAAGTGATATTCCGGATACAACCTACTACCGAAAAGTGGTTATGGATGATGGTACTCCATCACTTCAGGCTGTCAGCAGTGTCCATGACACTCCAAATGCCGATTATTATAATTTCAAACAAAATTATGATGCGATTGTAGAAAATTCGGTTTATGAAGGGACACAAAGTTTAGATGGCCGTACTGCTCATGTCATCTTAATTGAAGATATATCCTCTCTATACGGTGATGTTGTTGGTCAGGCTGATCCCGGTGAAGGAGAAGCTCAAAGTGGCCGCCTTTTTATAGACAACAGCAATTATGTACTTCTTAAAATGCAGTTTGATATGCAATTTGATCAGGAGTATTCAGGAGCTATCGACATCAACATGAAAGATTATCGTAATGTTGACGGTGTCTATTATCCCTTTTTGATGGAGATGGAGATTGATGGAATTTCTGAACAGTTTTCAGCAGAAGATCTGGCTGAAGCCCGTGCGGGTATGGCCGAATTGCAACAACAGATCGACAATTCTTCCGGAATGCAACGACGTATCATGGAACGTGCCATTCGTCCACAGATAGAAAGATTTGAACGAATGCTGGAAGAGGGCGGTATGACAATGCGAATGGTTACATTGGCAGTAGAAACCAATGTTGCAATACCCGAATAAAGATTCAAGCTGGAGCGTAGCAACAGTCCCCATCCTTCGGTGGCGCAGGGTTCAGGATTCAAGCTGGAGCGTAGCGACAGTCCCGATCCTTCGGGGGCACAGAAAGCAGAGTGCACCCCCATGTGGGATTGGTTTTGTTTGTAAATTTGATCCATTTATTATGGAATTTTCGTCTGTAGTGGAAAGAGCTTTTAATAAATTCCCTATTTTTCATGCCGTATTTCTATGGACTGAATTTCAAAACCCTATTTTCCAACACCCCAAAAACCCTTCTTACACTTTT
>SKZL01000082.1 GCA_007127395.1 Balneolaceae bacterium | reverse complement strand
GATTTTTTCACTTTTAGAAAAAATTCTCAGAAACGTCTTATGCTAATTACAGGAATCCGGGTCGTCTACAACATAGTAAGATTTGTAATTGGCTGCATCCTGATCCATGCACCCTTTCAAAGGTAGCACCTTGATGGTTTTGAAATCTGTAGGGTGAGTTTCCATTTGAAAAGCGATGTAACCGGAGGTCAATGGCGCTCCATACTCTTTCACATCAGGGTCATAAAAATCAGGGCCTTCGCCTCCCATTATCGGTTTTGAATACTCCATAACTACTTCTCCGTCCAGAATGTGCTGAATCAACGAATCGCCAAGTACAATGGCCTCAGCCCTGACCCAATCATCCCCATGAAAAGTGCGTGATCCGGAAGAGTAGTAGTCCTCCTGAGTGAGCTCTCCATCCAGTACTACCTGTGTTCCCGGCAGATAAAGATTGCCATTAGGACGTTCGTTTTCTCCGTCACCGCCCAGCAGCTGCATCTCAAATGAAATAGGCAGTAATTGATCCAGAGTCATACTTTCTGCTGATTGAGAATGCATCATTATTCCATTATTTCTGAATCCCCAATCCGGGCTCTCTGCAGGCTGATCTCCAATAAAACGGTACTCCACGACGATGTGGTAGTGCGAAAATGGTTCATGATAAAAGAAGTGTCCCAATTCACCGTCCCAACGCTCATACTCATCATACGTTACCCTTAAAATGCCATCCTCTATTTTGAGAGTGTTAAATGGGTCAACATTTAACTCATATCCTGCAATTTTAAAATCCCATCCATCCAGATTCTCACCATTAAACAGATAGATCCATTCCTTACTTTCGGCTTCACTGGTTACCGGTTCATCTGTCCGCTCACTGCAGGCAGAAAAAGTTATAATAAAGGCTAATAAAAAGTTCCCCAATAGTTTTCTCATCTCTTTTTTTATTTGATTGATCTTATTTGATTGTTTTAGGTTTAAAATGACCCGCTTGATTGATCATTATCACATCAATATCGTCAGATCCTGCTCAATTTGAAAAAAAACTCACCGATAAATCACTATTGGACAAAAAAAGGCACTCTTTCGGATTAGCCATCCAAATAGAGTGCCTTTAACTAAACTTAATTAAACGATCAGGATTTAGAGGCTGTAACCCTCTCTGTATTCCCGATGCAGATGCGTGTTTGCTTCTTCATCATCCACAAAGCTCTCTGTTTCAGGATTCCACTTCAGCGGACGATCCAGAACAGTTGCAATGTTACCGATTGTACCGATCGTTGCGGTACGGTGACCGGCTTCTATCGGTGCAATTGGATCTCTGCGATTTCTGACAGCATCGATAAAATCAACCAGATGCGGACTGGCTGTTTCATACTCTTCTACTTCATTCTCATCCGGTGTTGCCGGCAGTAAGGAGTCGTCAGATGCGTTGAACACCCCTCTGTGCACTTCTATCCATGCATCGGAGCCTTCAAATCGTACACCTTGCATACCGTCTTCTCTGAATGGTGCATTGGACATGACCAATCCGTCATCATATACAAAATCGATATATTCGGAACCGTTGTGACCGGCAGGAATAACCTCAGTTGGCCCGCTGTTATCCTTGTCGAGAGCCCACTGAGCAACATCGAACATATGTGCGCCCCAATCTGTAAGCAGACCGCCGCCAAGTTCTCTGTACCATCTCCAACCACCCCAGATTCTTTCATTCTGAACCGGATCAAGAGTAATCGGTGGATTCAGTTCCGGATTATAGTGCACATATTGTGCTGGGCCGAGCCATGCATCCCAATCCAGGTCATGAGGCACTTCCTCTTCATCAAGGTTATAGGGTACAGCCGGGCCACCTACCCAGGCATTGATCTTCCTGAGATCACCCAGACGATTTTCTCTTACTAAATTTACAGCATGCTGGAAGGCCACATCAGAACGCTGCTGACTGCCAACGCCCAATATGATATCATTTTCACGGACAGCTTTGACTACCTCAATACCCTCTTTTATTGTAAGTGTAACAGGCTTCTCAAGATAGATATCTTTTCCGGCCTGGCATGCTTCGATTGCCTGGATAGCGTGCCAGTGGTCGGGTGTTACAACAGCAATAACATCTATATCATCACGCTCCAGCATGTCCTGATAGTTTGCTGATGTGGTGATATCCACACTTTGACCCGCCTCTTCCTGATGATTTCTGATGAGCATCTCAAATCTTTCGCGCTTTCTGCCATACACATCAGTACCGGCAACAATTTTTATCCCTGAATTTTCATGAAATCCATTCATCAGTGATATCGTTTGCCGTCCCAGACCAATGAATCCCAGCCTGATTTGATCACTTGGTGCTACTGGTCCACATCCCTTCAATAAAGGAAACATGGATAAACCGGCAGCCCCCATCAAACTGGTCTGGAGAAATTTTCTTCTGCTTAAATTATTCATTTTTCTTCTGCTATTAGTTTATTCAGTTAAATACGTTTATGATGTCGATCTCTTAAAATATAAAAAATGAGATTAATCGCTTACTTTTATTCGTTGTTTATGGGATAAAAAGAGGAAAAAAGAATCACTAACTCTCTTTTTATATCTACTGAGCGTCATCATAATAGTATCTGATAGATCCGGCATAGTTATTATGAGAATCAGGTTTGGGCCTTTGATAAAAACGAATTGAAATAAAAAAGGGCCGTTTCAAAATATGAAACCGCCCTTTCAGCACTTGTCTTGATGTGGGCACTGAGGGATTCGAACCCCCGACCCCCTCGGTGTAAACGAGGTGCTCTAACCAACTGAGCTAAGTGCCCCAACTGTTGAATAGCTTTAAATATAAGAACTATATAAATCTGATAAAACAGTTTTTAGTAAACTAAATTTTTTTTATCTATATAGCACAGGTTAACACTGTTAACCGTGCTACTACATCTCATAAACCACTTTTTTTATGAACTCTTCACACAGCAAGCGGGAAGTTGCATTTATTGACGGAATCAGAACACCTTTTTTGCGATCGCAAACAGATTTCGCCTCTTTTTCGGCATTCGACCTTG
The DNA here is from genome assembly GCA_007127395.1 of Balneolaceae bacterium. Taxonomy (GTDB): domain Bacteria; phylum Bacteroidota; class Rhodothermia; order Balneolales; family Balneolaceae; genus Rhodohalobacter. Next base: position 3,288 of record SKZL01000082.1, on the reverse strand, counting down.
GCAGGTTTGCTCTGTCCGGATTGATCAACAGAACGAAATTGAATGGTTCACTTATTCAACATCTCTACTTTGGCAATGTGATTCAGGATATCAACACAAGTAATATCGCCAGAGAGCTTACACTCGCATCCGGGTTGCCGGACTCTATCCCGGCCACAACGGTCTCCATGGCATGTATCTCCTCAAATGTTGCTTTTACATCTGCTGTCAACGCATTGATTACCGGTGAAGCTAACGCAGCAATTGCGGGTGGTGTGGAAGTGATGAGCGACATACCCATCCGGTTCAGAAAAAAATTCAGACAAAAACTGCTTGAGACACAAAAGTATCGAAAACCCACGGATTGGTTTAAACTTTTTAAAGGATTAAGGCCCTCTGATCTGCTCCCTGAAATTCCCTCTATATCGGAATACTCAACCGGCGAGACTATGGGCAAAAGCTCCGATAAAATGTCTGCAAAGTATGGTGTTTCGAGACAAGAGCAGGATGAATATGCCATAAGGTCTCATCAATTGGCTGCAGAAGCTACTGAAAAAGGATTGCTGAGTAATGAGATTGTGCCGGTTGGTATAAACAGTGGAGAGAGTATCATCAAATCTGACAACGGTATCCGTGGTGATTCAACTCTTGAAAAACTCTCTTCTCTGCGCCCCGCTTTTATTAAACCACATGGAACCGCCACCGCCGGCAACTCCTCCTTTTTAACGGATGGCGCTTCTGCCGCTCTTTTAATGGAGAAAGAGTATGCCCTGAAACATGGATATCATCCTAAAGCATTGATAAGAGATTTTTCATATGTGGCCAAAAAACCGGGTGATGAACTGCTGATCGGGCCTGCCCTGGCCGTGCCCATTGTGCTCAACAGCATGAACCTGACCCTCAATGATATCGATGTTTTTGAGTTTCATGAAGCTTTTGCAGGCCAAATGTGCACCGTTTTAAAAGCGCTCAACAGTACTCGGTTTGCAAAAGAGAACTTGAATCGTGACAAAAAAGTGGGCGAAATTCCCATGGATAAATTGAATCGCTGGGGAGGTTCACTGTCGATCGGACACCCATTTGGGGCTACCGGCACCCGCTTGATAACCACCGCTGCAAACAGATTGATCCATGAAGATGGCCGATTCGCCCTTATTGCAGCTTGTGCAGCAGGGGGCCAGGGCCATGCAATGATCCTTGAAAGGGCCGATAGCTGATCAATATTTTAACCCTTTTGATAAACTCCAATACTGCCTGATATGAACAAATCCATTTTATCTATCGAAAATAGAGACCGGGTGGCTGTTGTTACTCTGGACTCACCCAACGACAAGGTGAATAAACTGAATGAACAGCTGATTGATGAGTTCTCTTCTCTAATTGAAAGCATTGAAACAGACAATACTGTTGATGGGATTTTATTGGTAAGCGGTAAAAATGAAAATTTCATCGCCGGGGCTGATATTGAGATGTTTAAAACCCGCAATAGCGCACAAGAGCTGGAACAGCTTAGCCTGGTGGGACACGATATTCTTCTGAAAATTGAGAACTATCCAAAACCGGTGGTTGTCGGTATTCACGGCTCATGTATGGGCGGAGGAACAGAACTCGCTCTGGCATGTCACTATCGTATCGTATCGGATCACCCATCCACCAAAATCGGATTACCGGAAGTGAAGCTGGGGCTGCTGCCGGGCATGGGTGGCACCCAAAGGCTGCCCCGCCTTATTGGAATTCAGAAAGCTCTGACCTATATGCTGACCGGCAAGAATATGTATAGCTATCAAGCCCGAAAAACCGGATTTGCAAATGAAACTGTACATCAACATGCGATCATCCCGGCCGGAATTGATGCTGTAAAAAGGCTTAGCTCAAATAAGACAAAAAATCCGGATAAGCGATCACTCATGGAAAAGCTGCTGGAGGGAAATCCTGTCGGTAGAAAAGTAATCTTTAGTCAGGCCCGAAAAAGAACCCTGGGGCAGACAAAAGGAAACTATCCGGCACCATTGAAAATTATTGAGAGCATTGATTACGGAATTAAAAATGGCATTGAAGCGGGAATAAAAAATGAAGCTAAGTTATTTGGAGAGCTTGCGGTTACACCGGAGTCCAGGGCTTTAGTTCAACTATTTTTCGGGATGACAGACGCCAAAAAAAATCCGCTTGATGAGAAAAAGAGAACTGTACAAAATGTAGCGGTACTGGGTGCAGGACTGATGGGATCAGGGATTTCCGAGGTCTCTGTTGATGATGGATTATCTGTCTGGCTTAAAGACCAGTCGATCGAACAGGCAATCAAAGGTAAAGGTGAAATTGAAAAAAACCTGAACCAACAGGTTCAAAAACGGATATTATCTTCCTTTGAACGCGATCAAAAGCTGAGCCTGGTACATCCAACAACCGATTATGATCGGTTTGACAAAATAGATCTTATTATAGAAGCTGTATTCGAAGATCTCAACCTGAAACAAGATATCGTTCGTGAAATCGAAGCGGTCTCAGGTGAAAAGACCATCTTCGCATCCAACACATCATCACTTCCCATTTCGGATATCGCCGCCAATGCAAAAAGACCTGAGAATATTATCGGAATGCACTATTTCTCACCGGTTCAGAAGATGCCACTTCTGGAGATCATTAAAACTGACCAAACTGCTGAGTGGGTAACAGCTACTGCTTATGATGTCGGGTTAAGACAAGGCAAAACGGTTATAGTCGTGAATGACGGCCCTGGCTTCTACACCACCCGTATCCTGGCTCCATTCATGAATGAAGCACTCCTGTTACTGGAAGAAGGTGCCCGGATAGAACAGATTGAGAAGGCGATGAAACAGTATGGTTTTCCGGTAGGGCCGATCGCACTGTTTGACGAAGTTGGAATAGATGTAGGGGCACATGTAGCGGAAGTACTTAGCGACAAATTTAAGGCCCGGGGAGCGAAAACAAGCAGCAAAGCTGCTGAGCTGGTTGAAGCCGGTTATAAGGGCAGAAAAAACAAAAAGGGATTTTATCAATATGAAGACGGTCCCCGAAAAAAGAAAAAAGAGATAAACAGAGATATCTATAATTTCTTTGGCGGACAAGATCGTAAATCATTTGATGATAAAACCATACAGGAGAGAATGTCGATGATGATGATCAATGAAGCCATTCTCTGTCTTGAGGAAGGGATACTTCAGAGCCCGGTTGATGGAGACCTGGGGGCTATTCTGGGTCTCGGCTTTCCGCCATTTCTTGGGGGCCCGTTCAGAGCGGCCGACCGACATGGACTACAGCAGATAACAGACACTATGAAAAGGCTTAGTG
>SKZL01000107.1 GCA_007127395.1 Balneolaceae bacterium | reverse complement strand
ATTCAAACAGTTCCACAAGGGTAGTATGCTCGGGGAACTCCTTTTCGGTAGCATTCCATTTTATGAGTTGCTCTCGTTCGTATTCACTGACCAGGTTCGTTGAGCGCACATCGGCCTGCGGTTTTGCGGTAACCTGTCGAAGAATCTGCTCAAAGTGTCGGGCCATTCGGTGGATCGATTCCGCGCGAAACAGATCGGTAGCAAATTCCCAGATCAACTCAATACCCTGATCGCTCTCATTTGCAATAAGGGTCAGGTCAAATTTCGCAACCCGGTGTTGCATCTCTACCGGTTGCAGGTTTAGTCCGGGCAGGCTGAGGTTGGCGGTGTCATTGTTTTGCATGACAAACATCACCTGGAAGAGCGGGCTGTGGCTCATGCTGCGCTGAGGGGAGAGCTCTTCGACAAGCTGCTCAAATGGAATATCCTGATGAGCATAACCACCCAGAGCGCTTTGGCGTACTTGTTCCAATAGTTCCGTGAAGGTCAGTTGTTGTTGTCCGGTTTCAAAACGCGTTCGCAGAGCCAGAGTATTGACAAACAAACCAACCATCTGTTCGGTCTGTGCCAGGGTTCGCCCGGCAATCGGACTGCCCACAATAATATCGTCCTGATTGCTGTAGCGATGCAGCAATACGTTGAATGCGGCCATCAGGCTCATAAAGAGAGTGGTCCCCTGCTCGCGGGACAACCGGTTGATGGCTGAGGTGAGTTCCTCGTCCAGACGGGTACGTACCACATCTCCACGATAACTCAGAACAGGTGGACGCGGATAGTCGGACGGGAGTTCAAGCAGGGTAGGGGCACCGGCCAGTTGCCGGGTCCAATAGTCCAGCTGGCGGACAAGCTCCCCATCACCGAGCCAGCGGCGCTGCCACCATGCAAAGTCGCTGTATTGTAAACCGGAGCTGTCAACGGCAGGTTTATCTCCCTGCAGAAGCTCACTGTAGAAGAGTGAGAGCTCACGGACGATCAATGTAACAGACCATCCGTCGGCAATGATGTGGTGCATGTTGAGCAGCAGAATATGTTCTTCGGGGGCCAGCAGAAGAAGCCCGGCCCGTAACAGGGGCCCGTCGGAGAGATCGAATGGCTCTTGTGCATGAGAGTCGGTAAGTTGAGCTACCCGCCTTGATTGTGTCTCACCATCCAAATGGGTTAGATCGGTGATGATTAACGGGCTGTAAGGGCCTCTGTCTCGAACAGTTACCTGCCCGTCAGACTCGGGAAAATCCATACGAAGGCTCTCATGGCGTTGTGTGAGAAGCCGGAAGGCTTCCTGCAGACTGTTGAGATCCAGCTCACCGTTCAAACGCAATGCATAGGGCATGTTGTAGGTCGATGTTGAACCCTCCAGTTTCCATAAAAACCAAAAACGTTGTTGCGCAAAAGAGAGCTGTTTCGGCAACTCTTCCGGGGCTGAAGTAATCGGAGGCAGAGTGGCTCCGCGCTGTTGATTGTCAATCCAAACTGCTAAATCCTTTAATACAGCAGTTTCAAAAAGCACTCGAAGAGAGATCTCAATTTCAAAACTTTTTCTGATTCGGGAAACAAGACGGGTAGCCAAAAGTGAGTGGCCTCCCATTCTGAAAAAATGTGCTGATGGACTCTGAATCTCTTTTTGAAGAAGTTCGGACCAGATGCCGGCTAACATTTTCTCTGTCTCTGAAAGCAGCGGAGCCGTGTCCGTCAATTCAACCGGATTATTCCCAAAGTCAGGTTCTGGAAGTCGATTTCGATCAATTTTGCCACTTGGAGTGTGCGGGATTTTATCCAAAATGATAAATCCGGCCGGAATCATATAGTCAGAAAGCAGATTTTTCAGATAGCTTTTTAGAAGTTCGTTTAACTGATGTTGATCCTTTTCGTTGAAATCAGATTGATTATCTAGCGACAGATATCCGGCGAGTAACCGATTATCGCCTAACCCTTTGACGGCGACGGCTGCTTTATCTATGGCAGGATGTGACTGCAGTACTGTTTCAATCTCATCAGGTTCAATCCGGAATCCACGTAACTTGAACTGATCATCCATTCGTCCCATGAACTCTATAGTGCCGTTCGATCGCCACCTGGCCAGATCCCCGGATTTGTAGAGACGTTTCCGGAACCCAAAAAGGTCAACCGTTTGAAATTTTTCTGAGGTGAGTTCAGGCCGGTTGATGTAACCGTTAGCCAGCCCTGCACCCGCGATGCATAGTTCACCCGGAACTCCGGGAGGCAACGGCCGGTTCATTTCATCCAGGATGTGGACTTCCAGATTAGAAATGGGTCGGCCGATCGGTATAAAGTCCAAATCTTTATCAGCGATCCAGAAGGTGGTGTCGATCGTGGCCTCTGTTGGACCGTATAAATTGCATAGAGTGATATGACTCCCTTCGGTTAACACTTTATCAACAATGTCTCTTGTCAGCGGTTCACCTCCGCTAAACAGATAGCGAATCCGGGTGTCGTTAAAGTCGTAACTGTTAAGAATCGCTTTAAGCAGAGAGGGGACTCCTTGCAGAATGGTGATACGGTTCCTTAAAATTGAATCCATAAGGTAATCGATATCACCATGCAAGTCAGGGGCTGCCATAACCAGAGTTCCACCGGAAAGTAAAGGTGCATAAAATTCCCAGACAGATGCGTCAAAACTGAATGGAGTTTTTTGCAGTACTTTGTCATCTGGACCGAAGTCAAACGTCTCCAGCATCCAGCACATGTGATTGGTGATCGCCTTAACGGAAACAACCACTCCTTTGGGTTTACCGGTTGAGCCGGATGTGTAGATCACATAGGCCGGATCTTCAGATGCAGATTTGATATTCGGGTTTTGAGAATCTAAATGTTGGAAAAGTTTCGGATCATCCAGGCAAAGCAGTTCAGTACCTGAGTCGGAAAGTTGTAGCAGATCTTTTTCAAGATTTGAATGGGTCAGTATTACATCAATCCCGCTATCTTCGATCATATAGGAGATCCTGTCGGCCGGATAGGAAGGATCAATAGCTACGTATGCAGAACCCGATTTTAGCACACCCAGTATTCCGGTAACCATCTCTGCCGAGCGGTCGCAGTAAATGCCAATCATCCGGTTTTTCCCGGCCTGATGGTTCTCGATCAGGTAGTGTGCAAGCCTGTTTGCCTGTTGATTGAGATCTGAATAACTCAGTTCCGAAGTTTGAATTCGGTTTTTATCATTCTGGTACTCATCAAACCACTCTGATCGTATAGCAGTGGAATCGGGTGAACGTAATACCTGACTTTCAAACTCAGATACGATGGAGTCTGTATCACTGAAATCCGCTTCAGTTCGATTCCAACCGGATAGCTGTTCAATATCTTTGTCGGTTAATAGTTCCAGATCCCGGAGGGCGATATCTACATCCGAGCAGATACCGTTGATGAGCTGCCGGAAGTGGGTTGCCATTCGTTCAATGGTAGAGGAATGGAAAAGATCTGTTGCAAACTCCCACCCCAAATGAACTCCCTGATCAGACTCTGTTGCGTTCAGGGTAAGGTCAAATTTGGATACGCTGTTTTTCTGTTCCGGTTGTTCGATATCGAGGTCATGCAGTTTCAGCTCTGCTTCCTGATTGTTGTGCATCGCAAACATCACCTGAAAAAGCGGGCTCCTGCTTAAATCTCTTTCCGGGGCTACTTCTTCAATAATCTCTTCAAAAGGAATATCCTGATTTGCAAAGGCGCGTAATGAAGTTTCATGGACCTGTTTTAAGAGGTTTCGAAAAGTGGTTTTATTTCCATTTTGGCCTGTTGAATTGAACCGTGTTCGGAGAACAACCGTATTGACAAACAGGCCGATCAGATTTTCGGTTTGCGGATGTCTGCGTCCGGCAACGGGGGTTCCGATGAGCAGGTCATCCTGACGGCTGTATCGATGTAAAAGCAGAGTGAATGCTGTGAACAGAATCATAAAAAGTGAGCTGTTCTCTGCCTTGCTTAAACCTTTCAGCTTTTTGACCTGATCAGAAGTGAGCAGAGTACGAACTGTTGAACCACGATAGCTCTGCACAGCCGGCCTGGGATAATCTGCGGGTAACTGCAGAACTGTTTCTGCTCCTTTCAACTCCTCTTTCCAGAAATTTCGCTGCCCTTCCATCTTCTCTCCCTCCAGCCAGTTTTTCTGCCAAACGGCAACATCAGAATATTGGATGTCGGGAGAAGGAAGATTTGCTGTTTCCTGCATTAACAAAGAGTCGTAGATGGCACAAAATTCTCTGACAAAAATTTCCATCGACCACCCATCGGAAATGATGTGATGCATATTGAACAGCAGTTCAAACTTACGGTCACCCAGAATCAGGAGCATGACCCTGAGAAGCGGTCCCGTTTCCAGATCGAAAGGCTCGGAGGCGTGTGACTGCTTCAGTTTGTCAATTGTTTCCGATTGTTCATGCTTTGATTCACCGGTGAGATCTACAATGGAGAGTGGGTCATAAGATGGAAGGTCTTTGATTGTTCCGTCTCCATCTACATCGGGGAAACAGATGCGAAGCGACTCGTGTCGCTCTATCAGAATCTGAAATGTTTCCCGGAGGGTATCGGTCTTGAGGTTGCCATGAAGCTGAATTTCAGCAGGCATGTTGTAGGCGGCAGAAGCTCCTTCAAACTTATGAAGGAACCAGAGCCTTTTTTGTGCAAAAGAGAGAGTTCGATCTTCCGGATTTATGACCGGCTCAATCGGAGGGAGTTCACTGTCATGTTTTGCTGTTTCCAGCCATTTTGCAAGCTCTGATATCACTGGGTATCTGAACAATATCTTTAAGGGCAGATCGATATTCATCTCTTGCCTGATCCGCCATGCCAATCTTGTTGCCAAAAGAGAGTGTCCGCCCAACTCGAAGAAATGGGACTCTTTAAATTTAATCTCCTTCTGTAGTAGGGCAGACCAGATACCGGCTAATAGTACCTCCATATCGGTTTGAACCGGTGTCCCGATCTCATCTTCTTCATCTTCGAACGAACCGGGAGCCGGAAGTGCCTTTCGATCCACCTTCCCGTTCATCGTCAATGGCATCTGATCCATGATGATCAGTTTTGCCGGAACCATGTAGTCTGGGAGTGTTTGCTTTAGGAAATTTTTCAGGATCAGTTGAATATCTGAATCTGATTTTCCTTTTAGCGGTGATTTCTCTTCAAGTTTAACATATCCCAACAACTGTTTGAATGCGCCTTCGGTATAGAGTGTAACAGCTGCATGTTGAACCGACTCATGATTGGTTAGACAACTTTCAATTTCACCCAGTTCAATCCTGAAACCGTGTAATTTTACCTGATGATCCAGGCGCCCCAGGAATTCAAGGTTACCGTCACTGCGCATTTTGACCAGGTCTCCGGTTCGGTAGAGTTTCTGAGTGGATCCATCCGGAAATTTCAGATGCACAAACTTTTCAGCAGTGAGTTCCGGCCGGTTGTGATACCCATCTGCAAGCCCTGCACCCCCGATATAAAGTTCACCCGGTATGCCCGGAGCCGTGTTCTTTTGGTGATCATCCAGAATATAAATCTTTGTATTACGTATCGGTTTTCCGATGGAGAGATAATCGCCTGTTGCTGCCATTTCACTCTCTGTAACTCTCAACACTGTAGCCCAGACAGTGGTTTCAGTTGGCCCATACATATTCCAGAGTGTTCCTGAACGGGTGCTCAGCTTTTTTGCAAGATCCGGTGTTAATGCTTCACCGCCGGAAATGAGGGTTAGGCTTTTACTGCCTTTCCAATCTGTATCTGTCAGCATCTGCCAGGTTGCAGGTGTTGCCTGTATATGAGTAAGTCTATTCTGCTTTACAAAATGCGACAAAGCAATTCCATCGGCAGCCGTTTCTCTGCTCAATAATTGTATGGTACCGCCACTGATGAGAGGCAGAAAACACTCCAGATATGAGATATCAAATGAGATTGTTGTCAGGAGTGGTATCACACTTTTTTGGTCTGTGTGAAGCAACTCTTTCATTGCAATCGTAAAATTGCTCAGTGCGCCATGAGAAATGGGAACACCTTTAGGGCGGCCGGTTGAGCCGGATGTATAGATGATATAAGCAATGTCGTCTTTTTGAAGAAGCGGTAATGAAATGGAGTCATCATTCTCTTCACTCAGTAATTTATCGATATCAAGAGACTCAAGATCAAGATCTCTGGTTTGAAAACGATCCCGATTTTTCAGGTTACTGAGAATCCATGAACTGCCGGAGTCATGAAGCATATATTTGATTCTATCATCGGGAAATGAAACATCTATTGCAAACCAGGTGGCACCGGTTTTGGCGATGGCAAGGAGTGCAAACACCATTTGTGGAGAGGGTTCAATTGCCAGTGCTACGACATCTCCGCGTTTGACACCTCTCGAAAGCAATCGATT
>SKZL01000091.1 GCA_007127395.1 Balneolaceae bacterium | reverse complement strand
ATCTCTTCCTGTAAGTGATCAGAATTTTCCTCAAATAATTTGAGTGTATCAACCAGATTTTGTTTGATTGGATCGATCTCCCTTTGATGCCTCTCTCTGACCAAAATGGCTACGATATTCCAGACATCTTTTTCTGCTGTATAGAAATCCTTTCTCTGACCTTTGAAATGAACTTTTTGAATAAGCTGCCACTGTAACAGATTGCGAAGGTTCATATTGGCATTTCCTCTGCTGATATGCAACTGCGACATTATAGTGTCTGTATCAAGGGGATCATTCTCCGCATAGAGAAGTGCATGGATTTGAGCCATGGTTTTGTTAATACCCCATGAGGATGCCATCTCACCCCAAAGCAGTACAAACTGATCAACCGCTTCCTGATGATTATCTGTTTTGGGATGATTTTCCATCTTCTACTTTTTGGGCTCTTCAGCAGGTTTATCAGCAGCTTCTTTTTTTGTTGCATCAGAGCCGTTAGATTGCCCATTTTTGTAATCTGTTATATAAAACCCGGTGCCCTTATAAACGACTCCACCACCACCGGAGATCATTCTTTTGACTTTCTGCCCGGTTTCAGGACAAATTTCAAGGGCAGGGTCATTGATACCCTGAAATATCTCAAAAACAGAACCGTCTTCACGTTTATATTCGTATGTTGGCATATTTTTTTAAATAAAGATTAAAATAATTTACACCTGGCAAAAGGTGTTTCTACAGAGTGCAACACCTGCATAAAATGTGCCAAATTTGTAATTATGAACAGGATGTCATAATTGAAATCCTGCTTCAGCATAATTGAGAGTTTTAAGACAGCGATGAGAGTCCGTCACTGATTCTGTTGATGGCTTCGCTGAGATCTTCCATTGAAGCCGCATAGCTTAAACGAATGCCATTGGGTTCGCCAAAGGCATCCCCGGGTACAACGGCAACACCATGACTCTCCAACAGATAGAGTGAAAGATCTGTACTTGTTTCGATTTTATCGCCCACAGGTGTTGTTTTTCCAAAGAATTGATGGATGTCCGGGAAAACATAAAATGCACCTGAGGGTTTAAAGCACTCAACTCCGGGAATGGATCTTAAGGCATCCACGATGTAGTCGCGGCGCGAACTGAATGCTTTTCTCATCTCTTCAACCGCCTTCATTGAACCGGTATATGCGGCCAAACCTGCTTTTTGTGAAATGGATGATGGCGCAGAGGTTTCCTGACTCTGAATTTTGGCTACAGCATCCGCAATTGGTTTAGGCCCTGCCATGTATCCCAGGCGCCAGCCGGTCATGGCAAATCCTTTGGAGAACCCGTTGATAATGACTGTACGGTCGATCAGGTGAGGTGCTGCATTTAAAATACTGACATGCTCACCATCGAATACGATATATTCATAAATTTCATCGGAGATTATCAAAATATCAGGATGTTTATCCAGTATAAGAGCGAGTTCCTGCAATTCCTGCCGGGTGTAACATGATCCGGTTGGATTGGATGGCGAGCAGAGAATAAGCGCTTTGGTTTTATCAGTTATAGCAGTTTCTAATTGAGCAGGTGTACATTTAAAATCGTTTTCAAAAAGAGTTTTTACAATTACCGGGCTGCCATCTGCCATTTTTACCATTTCAGGGTAAGAGACCCAATATGGAGCGGGAATAATCACTTCGTCTCCGGGGTTGATCGTGGCAAGCAGGGTAAACCCGATCGATTGTTTGGCTCCGTTCGATAATACAATCTGCCCGGGATCGTATTTCATGCGATTTTCAAGCAACAGCTTATTACTGATCGCTTCTCGCAGCTCAGGCATACCTGTGTTCATTGTATAGCCGTGGAATCCGTCAGTAATGGCCTCAATAGCAGCATTACAGATATGAGAGGGTGTTTTAAAATCAGGTTCACCGGCGCTCAGCGAGATTATGGAAGCGCCTTCTCGTGCAAGTTCTTTTGCTTTTGCAGAGATTTTCAGTGTTTCAGAAGGAGAGATGTTTTTGGCCCTGTTTGATATCATTCTGTTGATCCGGTTGTGAGTTATATTTTATCTTTTAAATATAATGATTTCAGAATGACAATCGAGAAGAGAATAATTATCTTAAATCCTTTTTTGAGAGTTAAATCCGGTAACGTACTGATAAAAGATTCGGGCGAACAAGAAAGAGACTGAAGATCCTGAATTGGGAATAGAAAGTTACATCAAATAGATCACGTTTATGTCAGTAAACAGATACCGATCCCAGAGAATAGAGCTGTTTTTGAATCGGTTTAATCCAGATTCACAGACGAAAATACTGGATGTTGGGGGAAGCAGTGAAATCTGGCTGGATACCGGGTTAAACAGAAATGTAACATTACTCAACCTTACAAAACCGAAGAAGAGAGATCTTGATTTGGGATTTCAATGTGTTCAGGCGGATGCTCTGAACATGAAAGAGATTCAAGACCAGGCGTATGATATTGCATTTTCTAACAGTGTGATAGAACATGTTGGTGGTTATTCAGAGCAAAAAAAATTGGCAGATGAGATAAGGCGAGTGGGAAAATCGTATTGGATTCAGACACCAAACAGATACTTTCCGATTGAACCTCACCTGATGTTTCCTTACGCCCAATTTTTGCCATCAATTGCGGAGCGTTGGGTTGCGCTATATTGGCCATACTCCAGTTATAGAAGGTGGGGCGTTGAAAAAAAACGCACCATTCAATTTTTGGATAAAACCCTGCTATTGACTGAAGGGGAGCTGAGAACTCTTTTTCCGAATTCGACAATCTATAAAGAAAAAATTGCGGGCATTACGAAAAGCCTGATTGCCTGGAAAAAAGGAGAGTAAATTAGTAGAATCCGGTAAAGGACTCACAAATTCTGATCCCGGAATTTATCCTGAAGGGCTTTAGCGACATGATCCGGAACAAAACTGCTTAAATCTCCCCCCCATGCAGCCACCTCTTTAACAATCGTTGCCGAAATAAATGTCAGTTGTTCATCAGGCATCAAAAAAAGTGTATCAATTTCGGGTGCAAGCCGCCTGTTTGTCAATGCCATTCTGAATTCATATTCAAAATCGGAGATTTGCCTCACCCCTCTCAGTAAGATCCGGACATCTTTTTTTCTCGCATAATCGATGAGAAGACCGGTAAACTGTTCAATTTCGATTTTTTCTTTCCAGGGTTTCTCTTTGATCGCTTCGCGGATCAGTTCGATCCTCTCCTCTCCGTTAAAGACAGCCGTTTTTTTATTATTGACGGCAACCGTGATAAAAATTTTATCAAACATCTCAGCTGCACGTTCCAGTATATCGAGATGTCCGTTGGTGAGCGGATCAAAAGAACCGGGATAGATGGCTGCATTTTTCATATCAAAATCAGGCCTTAAAGGTGATATTCACGGATATAGGTTGTTGTTCATTCCTGTGATGAAATGAAACTATAAACACCGCAGGATATTACCGGAACAGATCATTCCGGTTTTTAAAACTCTATTCATCAGAAATCTACACTGTTCAGCTTAAAAATACTAACGATGGTTCGGCCATAGGGTTTGGAGAAGACACAGTAGCGGTGTTCTGAAAAATTGTGCCGCTTGTCATGTTCAAGAATAAACCATCCGTCGTCCTCCAGCCAGCGATTGTTCATGACCAGATCGATCATTTCAGCCATTTGATAGTAGTCATAGGGCGGATCAGCAAAGATAAAATCGAACTTACCGAAATCTTTATCTAAAAAAAGGTCGACATTCATGATCAATGTGGTGATTTGTTCACGAATACCAAACTTTTCGGCTGTTTTCTCGATTTCCTTCAGATGCTCAGAAATATTATCGACAAACAGACAGCTTGCGGCTCCCCTTGAGATGGCTTCAAAACCCAGATTGCCACTGCCTGCAAAAAGATCCAGTACACGAGTCTGATCAAAATAGGTGCGCGCGTCGATGACTGAGAAGAGCCCTTCTTTTGTACGATCGGATGTTGGACGCAGAAGATCGGTTTTAGGTATCGGAATCTGGCGTCCCTTTAATTTGCCTGTAATGATTCTCATTCGTTATTGCTGCTGTATTCCAGATTTAAACTGGATATGATGGCAGGGAAGGCACTTTCCAGTTTAAAACCATATGTTTTCTCATTCGCATTCACCTGCATTTTTTGCAAAGTATCCATGAAGTGAATGGTCCCGTGATCATACCAATACGCCTGCAGGATGTCAGCCACTGCTTTACTTTGATGGCCGAACACAAACGCTTCATCGTGCATGCCACTCATCCACGAGAGTTTATCTGCGTAAAGATTCCAAAGATAGGGAAGGTCTGTGATCACTTCGAACTCCAGATAGGTACATCCACGCAATTTGCCGAAAACAAAAGAGCTGACAGAGATTAAGTTACTCTGACAATTTACCATCAGAAATGAGCCTCTGTTTCGAGTATGGTGTTGCCATTCCATACCTAATTCAAAATCAGAAAGATATTCGGTGATATAAAAAGAGCTGAACAATTCATCGAAGCCGGTCATACAGTTACTGTCGCGTAAAAGCAACAGACGGGAATCGGTGTTGCTGATAGAAAACCATGTTGCCTGCACATGGCTCCTGTCAGAACCACGCATTAATAACTGAATATGCGCTTCTCTTTCGGAAGTATCATCATATACAGATTTTGGAACCACAGACCAACACTCTTCAGATGCCGGTGCAAGCACCTTGGCTGTACTGCATTTGTACTCTTTGCGGAGTTCATCCAGTGTACTTTTCAGAACGGGGAAAGTATCGGAACTACCCGATTGGGTCGCCTGCTCAATATCAAAATTGAAATCAATACTGCCGATCCTTGTAAGCTGACCTTCATGTTTAGGATCGTTAACTGAGTAATAAAGATGTTTACCCGTGTAGCATACACCTAAACAAGACTGCACGGGTTCCATTTTAATTCCAGTTAGGTGCGTTCAGCATCGTTGTTCGTTGTAAATCTCCGATACGGTCATCAGTGCCGGGATTCACCAAAAGATATAGCCGTGGACGAATAGTATCGTTCAGCGTGTATTCAAATCGATTGTGCGGAGGCCTTGGGCTGAAGACGATAGAGTCCGGATTATATGTGTGCGGTGGCATAAACCGGAAAAGCGTATCACCACGCTGAACCATCATTGAATCAGTCTTCAGGAAAGCAATCAGGCTGTCGAGGCCTCCTTCAGTAGGTGGAAAATTGCCTCTTCTGCTTCGGTACTGCACCAGCACATCGCGAACCAATTCCATTCTATGACGTTCGCGTTCAACCATTTCCCGCTCTTCTATGACTTCCTGATAAGGATCTACTATAGATCGATACAGAAACCAGGCCAAAAACACAATTAGGATGGCTAATACAATTGTTAAAATGTTATTTCGAGTCGTTAAATCCATGTGAGAAAATGTATTGGTTAGCGATAGTAGGTATTTAAAATATGAAACAGCAAAATAAATGCAGTTGCCTTGATATGCAACTTTCGAAATTATTCAATACAGTAAGATAATAATGATCTGTATTTAAATGCTCTTATTTTGCGAAAGTAGCAATAAAATTTCAAAAAAATCATTTTTTGAGCCCTTTTGGCGAACTTTCTTGAAGTTTGTGAGGTCCGGGTCGTTACTTTCAAGTTCTGTAATTCTGAACCGGGAGGCAAAAAGTTCTTGGACTGTCTCAATGGTAAGAATGAGTGGCGGGTCTGATATCTGCCGTTGGTCCCGCGGCTAACCCAATAGCTTAAATCCATCTTTCAGTTTTATTACAGTGATTTAAACAATAGCTTTGAGATTAATCTGCTCAGGATACCCAATCAAAAAACTTGTAAAGCCCATTTTATAAACCGTTGAACAGATCGATACTAAAACTGGCGATCCCAAACATTATCAGCAACCTCTCTGTGCCGCTTCTGGGTGCGGTAGATACAGCATTGGTCGGACATCTGGATCATGTCTACTACCTGGGTGCGCTGGCGGTTGGCAGCGTGATTTTCAACTTCATTTTTTGGGGGTTTGGTTTTCTCAGGATGGGAACCACCGGGCTCACTGCCCAGGAATATGGAGCACGTGATCGTCAGGAGATGATCATGATACTTGCACGTGTTCAGTTAATTGCCATGATGATCGGATTGCTGATTTTAATGTTGCAGTATCCAATCATATCACTCAGTTTCCTCTTGCTCGAGAGCTCACAGGAAGTGGCTGAGTACACCAGGGTTTATTATGATATTCGCATCTATACCGCCCCGGCAGTTCTCGCGCTATATGGTTTGAACGGCTGGTTTCTGGGTATGCAAAATGCAGCCTATCCGATGATTATTACGATTGCATTAAATCTGCTCAATATCATACTGAATATAACTTTCATCTATGGATTTGGAATGCATGTGGATGGAGTAGCCTACGGAACATTGATCTCT